>NZ_JAKEUW010000037.1:0-48940 GCF_022398115.1 Vibrio sp. Isolate22
AGGTATGGTGGGCACAAGTGCAAGAAAGTGGAATTAAGCCATTGAAAGAGTTCGCACGAAAACTGAGGCCTTATCTTCACGGTATTATTGGATCGGCAAGTTATCCGCTCAACACCTGCACATTGGAAGGGATAAACAACAAAATAAAGTTAATCAAGCGAATGGGGTATGGGTATCGAGATACAGACTACTTCTTCTTGAAGATAAAAGCGGCTTTCCCCGGAAAGCCGCGATGAACCTTTTTTATTTGTGATGCTTGGCTTGCTTACCATTTATAAAACCAATAATCTTGTGGGGTCTTTTCTAACCATAGAACTGCTATGACTCGCTCACACCGCTTTGTATTGCAACATGACTTTCTTATTTCATTTTACCCTGAGAAGAATCAGTTGGTGATTGATGACGAAGCGATTCATCTGGAGCCATTACAAGCTAAATTGCTGAGTTATTTCATTGAAAATCGTGGGCGAGTGGTGAGTACGCAGCAGATCGCTACTGATGTGTGGCAGAGGACTCATGTATCCGACAATTTGGTTAGGCAAGTCATCAGTTTATTGCGCAGTCAGCTTCAAGATAAGTCACGTCCTTATCGCATTATTCAGACGATACCTAAACAAGGTTACTTGTTTGATATTGAAGTGACCCAGCCGTATGCTGAAGCGACTTTCGTCGACGATGGCTTAAAACTATCAACTCAAACCCTCACGCCTTATTACAAAAAGAAGATCATCACTCTCATTGCGACCGCACTGTTAGCGGTTGGCTTAACTGCGACTTGGGCATGGACCAATGGTTTTAAGACGAATGAGCCTGTGACTATTACCACACGTCAGGTTGGCGTGATTCCCGTTTATATCCATGACCTAACCCTAGATTCGGCGAACGACTACGAGATGTCGGAAAGTGTCTATAACTATCTTTTCTATGGGCTGAACTCAGCTAAAAACCTATCGGGTTACCATTTTTCTCAGCTATCTAAACAAGGTAAGCAATCACTTGCCAATAATGGTGTCGAGCTAAAAAGTTGGCTCAAGAGAAAGGGTGGGGACTATGTATTGAGTGTGCTGGTACAAAACAATGCTCAACCCGATCAAAGTCAGATAGTAGAAAAACGCTTCAGCCAAGATAATTTCTTCGAGGTCATTGGTGATGCCATTCTTGAGATTAAAGCCATTATTGCCCCTATAAGCTCTGATTATGGTGTAGCGAGTCATCGAGTGACTTCTATTGATAACTATCAGGATTGGAGTGTTATCTCTGAGGGGATATCACTGTTTTATCAAGGTAAAGGCGGTCAGCCATTTGAAGATATCGCGGTTCAGTTGGATATGATTCAACGACAAGGACGAGATAACTATTTGGTCAATGCCTTGCTGTCGTATGCCGAATCTTTGGCCTATTTGCAAAACAATGAGCAAAAAGAGCGCGAACGCGCTCTACAACTGGCAAAGCAAGCTTTTGAGATGAATCCGCGTTGTGATATTGCCAACCTGACTTTAGGGCTTGCATTGTTAATTAACCAGCATGCTAATCAGGCTTTTCCGTATCTTTCTTATGCGGCCGAAAGTACACCAAGCCCAATTAGCTTTTATCTACTGAGTGTTGCGGACAAGCTATCGGATAACCCAAAAGGTTCGCAATACAACTATCAGCGTTATACCGAGGTGAAAAAAGAGCATAACGGTCAACTCTTTGATCTTATTGAATCTTTATAAAAACCAAACCTTTTCTAAATGCCTAAACTCCCTTTTAAGTGAAGGTGTGAGTGAGCGCTGGTGGCACGAGATCTAGGTAGGTTTCCCTAGCCCTAATCGGCTTCTTAAGATGTTTATTTATTGTTTGTAGTCAGCCTCGATTGCCTTGCATCAAGAGTAAACACGACGACTTCCACATACTGGTACTCAAATCATTCATTATTTAGGGTACACACATGTTGAAGAAGTTTGCTTTTCAGATCATACCGATTCAGATCTTTTTATTCGTCTTTTGGTTCAAAAATGGCTTTATTGATAAAGTGATGGGCGTGTTACTTGGCTTTGTTACACCTGATACCGCTTATGCCGGTGATACCCGGGCTGGTTGGAAGGGCTATATCGTTGGGACTTGGGATAAGAGCCAAGTCGGTCATGTTTTACTTAGCCCAACGTTCGACTTTATGTTTCCGATTCTGATTGCGTTGCAATGTGTGCCATTTTTACTGGTTGTTCGCTCGGTGTATGCCGGTGAGTTCATGGCCAGTAAAGAGCGTCCGTGGTTACTCTATGCTGCTTTCTCTTCCCTGTTTGTCACTGCTTGTATGGCGTTTACTCAAACCATCACTGGCGCGAGTGACGGACAGTATTTATGGCAATTTATCGGCTTTGGTATGGTTGCGATTATGTACCTGCGTAATGAGCAAGGTAAGTAAGCTTTTTTAGATGCGAGTAAACGGGGTTCGAGATATCAAGGGTAGCTAGATACTAGTAAGCGAGATGCGAAGCTCAAAGCCCCGTCATTCCCTAGACTGACGAAGGAAGGAGTAGGGAATCTCTTTCGTGGTGCGTTCGTGAGATTCCCTATCCCGCTCGTTCCTCGCTGTAGGGAATGACGGGAAACGGGCTCTTCGTTACTCGTTTACTCGAATCCCGTATCTGCTTTTAAAAAAGAAAAAGCCCGCAACCTAGGTTGCGGGCTTTGCTATAAGCGATGTGTATTTTTCTATTAAGCAGTCAGAGACAAGATTGTGCCTGGCAGTACAAGGAATACCGCAACAAGGTAACCGGCAACAACAGCTTTGTTCTTCACAGCCATGTCTGAAATCATGTCTGCCGCTTTAACTGGTAGCTCACGTAGGAACGGGATACCGAAGATGAATACCGTTGCCATGATGTTGAATACCAAGTGTACTAGAGCAATCTGAAGTGCGAATACTGCGAACTCACCAGATACTGCTGTTGCTGCAAGCAGAGCGGTAATACATGTACCGATGTTTGCGCCTAGAGTAAACGGGTAAACATCACGTACTTTAAGAACACCTGAGCCTACTAGTGGAACCATCAAGCTTGTTGTCGTTGAAGAAGACTGAACAAGGATAGTAACGATAGAGCCAGAAGCGATGCCGTGGATTGGACCACGACCAATTGCGTTCTTAAGAATCTCACGAGCACGACCAACCATTAGGCTCTTCATCAGCTTACCCATAACTGTGATAGCTACGAAGATAGTTGCGATACCTAGAGCGATAAGCATGATGCCGCCAATCGTGTCGCCAAATGTTGATAAAGGCTCTTTGATTGCGCTTACTACTGGTTTAGTGATTGGCTTGATGAAGTTAAGACCCTTCATGCTCATATCACCTGTTGCTAGCATCGGAGATACCAACCAGTGAGAAATCTTCTCTAGAATACCAAACGCCATCTCTAGCGGTAGGAAAATAGCTACAGCCAATAGGTTGAAGAAGTCGTGAATCGTCGCACTTGCGAATGCGCGTTTGAACTCTTCTTTACAACGAACGTGACCAAGGCTAACTAGCGTATTGGTTACCGTAGTACCAATGTTTGCACCCATGATCATAGGGATTGCTAGCTCAACAGGTAAACCACCTGCCACAAGGCCAACGATAATTGAAGTAACTGTACTTGATGATTGAATAAGTGCGGTTGCAACTAAACCAATCATTAAGCCTGCAACTGGGTGTGAAGCAAATTCAAAAAGAACTTTTGCTTGTTCGCCTGTTGCCCATTTGAAGCCTGTACCAACCATTGAAACTGAAAGTAATAGTAGGTAAAGCATGAATGCCAAGTTAGCCCAGCGTAGCCAACGAGTTGTGCTCGAAATAGGCGCTGCTGCAGTAGTAGCTTGGTTCATAATGTTTTCTCCATAGGACCGTTTAAGTCTGTGTTTGGTCTGTTTGTTTAATCTGAGCGTGATGTTAGAGGGGAAATATTTCAGTAATATTACATTTTGGTTGAGGCGGGACTTTTTTGTGATGATTTACTGTTTAAATATTCTGATAGTAAATGTGGTTATTTTAAGTGTTTGTTTATAAATGACTTTATTGCGGTTTTTGATGGGTGATATAGATCTTAAAAGTTAGAAAAAAATTGAGAAACTTGGCGTTAATATTACATTATGAAATCAAACACTTCGAAAAAATTAGTAGTTAAATGGTTTTATGGTTGGTTTTTCCGAGTTTGTTGAGCGGAGGTGTCATATTTGATATAAAAAGGAATCGACTCTTTTATTACGGCACACCTATGTCGCACCTCAACTATAACCATCTTTATTACTTCTGGATGGTCTGCAAGCAAGGCTCTGTTACTAAAGCAGCAGAAGCTCTATTTCTCACACCTCAAACGGTTACTGGCCAGATAAAAGCATTAGAAGAGCGAATGGACGGCAAGCTGACCAAGCGCAATGGTCGCAGTGTTGAACCAACAGAGCTTGGGCAGTTGGTTTTCAAATACGCGGATCGTATGTTTGGTCTCAGCTACGAAATGCTGGATATCGTGAACTACAGTCAGCACTCAAATATCCTGTTTGATGTCGGTGTGGCAGACGCTCTTTCGAAACGACTAGTTAGTAAGATCTTGATGTCGACGATTCCAGAAGATAACAGTATCCACCTTCGCTGTTTTGAATCGACTCACGAAATGCTGCTTGAACAGCTCTCTCAACATAAGCTCGATATGATCTTGTCTGATTGCCCGGTGGACTCTAGCCAAAGCCCTGGCTTATTCAGCAAGAAGTTGGGTGAGAGTGGTATGAGCTTTTTCAGCTCTGGTGAAGTGAAAGGGGTTAATTTCCCTGCCGTATTGGAGCAAAGAAAGCTGTTGATCCCGGGAAGTCGAACCTCAATGGGGCGCAAGATACTGCAATGGTTTGATAGACAGGGTCTAAAACCGGATATTTTGGGCGAGTTTGATGACGCAGCATTGATGAAAGCGTTCGCTCGTTACCACCATGACGCTATTTTCCTAGCACCAACCTTGTACATGTCTGAAGTGGAGCAAGACACTTCCTTGCAATTATTAGGCGGTATTGAAGAGTTAAAAGAAGAGTACTATGTCATTTTTGCTGAGAGGATGATCCAACATCCAGCCGTAAAAAATGTATGTGACGCAGATTTTAGCAAATTGTTCGAATGAGGTAGTTTGTTAATGAATTGATATCGATTATCATAACTCCGCAATATGCCGGAAATACTGATAGCCCGTAGTTGGCGTAAAGGTTGTAGGGAGCCAAACTATGAACTTAAAAGAGATGGAGAAGAACTCAGCACAAGCTGTGATTCTACTCAAAGCCATGGCCAACGAACGTCGCTTACAGATTTTGTGCCTTTTACATGGTACTGAGCTGTCGGTTGGGGAGTTGTGTGGCAAGTTGGAACTGAGTCAATCGGCTTTATCTCAACATCTTGCTTGGTTGAGAAGAGATGGTTTGGTCGATACTCGCAAAGAAGCTCAAACCGTGTATTACACATTGAGCAGTGAAGAAGTAAAAGCAATGATTAACCTACTGCATGGTCTATATTGCAAGTAGTTTATTGTTGGTAAGAAAAGTGGTTTCTTATCAGGAATAAGGTCGACACAAGGAAGTGTCAGTATTTCTCGTCGAACGTTAAAAGTTGTCTATTCACTATCTATTTTAGCTACTTATCTACTCTCTAGCTATTTAGCCATTACCTATCTATTTAACTCTTACCTGTTTTATTCCCTGTCTATATCTGAGTCTGTTCGTTATTTTTAACTACTGTCGGTCAGTCGTTTCATTGTGTTACTCAAAATTCAGATATAAAAAAACCGGCCTAAGCCGGTTTTTTTCGTTTTGCGTTGTAATCAAATTTCTATTAAAGAGCTTTGATTGCAGCAGCGAAACGAGACTTATGACGTGCAGCTTTATTCTTATGAATAAGGCCTTTAGTCGCCATACGGTCAAGAAGTGGTGTAACTTCTACAAGAGCAGCAGTTGCAGCTTCTTTATCACCAGCTGCGATAGCTGCGATAGTCTTTTTCATGTAAGTGCGCATCATAGAACGACGGCTAGCGTTGTGCTGGCGACGTTTCTCAGCTTGGATAGCGCGCTTCTTAGCAGATTTACTGTTTGCCAAGGGTCTAACTCCCAAAAACTTAGTTCGGTGACAATTTAAGGGCGAGGACTATCCCTCATTAGCGCTTAATTGTCAAATGATTTGTGCAAAAACCAATCGTAGCCAAACAAACTTTGGAATGGAAAGGTCATCGCGGTTAAGATGGCGGGGATTCTAACAGCATTTTTAGACCAATGCTAATAAATATGCTTCTTAGGACAGGATAGTATTTATCCTCCCTTGAAAGTAATCAACCAGTGTCAGAGGTTTCTGTGAGTAAACGACTATTAAAGTCAGGCCTGATTGTCAGTGCAATGACTTTTGTTTCCCGTGTGTTGGGGCTAGTACGTGATGTAGTAGTAGCAAATTTGATGGGAGCAGGAGCGAGTGCCGACGTATTTTTCTTCGCTAATAAAATCCCGAATTTCTTACGTCGACTGTTTGCAGAAGGTGCCTTTTCTCAAGCGTTTGTCCCAGTATTAACAGAATATCACGCGGCTGGTGATAAAGAGAAAACTCGAGACTTAATCGCTAAGGTGTCAGGTACGCTCGGGGTGTTAGTCTCTATTGTTACCGTTATCGGTGTACTGGGCTCTGGTGCCATTACCGCGCTGTTTGGTGCGGGTTGGTTTATCGACTGGCTTAATGATGGCCCAGCGGCTCCTAAGTTTGAGCTAGCGAGCTTTATGCTCAAGATTACCTTCCCTTATTTATGGTTCATCACTTTTGTCGCGTTATCTGGTGCCATTCTCAATACACTGGGTAAGTTTGCGGTCTCCTCTTTTACCCCTGTGTTTTTGAATGTCATGATCATCGGCGCAGCGTGGTTTATTTCTCCGAATTTAGAACAGCCAGAAATCGGCTTGGCGATTGGTGTGTTCTTAGGTGGCTTAGTTCAATTCCTTTTCCAAATGCCTTTCCTTATTAAAGCGGGCGTGTTGGTTAAGCCTAAGTGGGGCTGGAGAGATCCGGGTGTCGTTAAGATTCGCACATTAATGATTCCTGCTCTGTTTGGTGTTTCAGTCAGCCAAATCAACCTACTGTTTGATACCTTCATTGCCAGTTTCCTAGCAACAGGCTCTATTAGTTGGTTGTACTACTCAGATCGATTGCTTGAGTTCCCACTGGGTCTATTCGGTATTGCAATTGCGACTGTGATTCTTCCTGCTTTGTCTCGTAAGCACGTTGATGCTCAAGGGGAAGGGTTTGCAAATACCATGGATTGGGGCGTGCGCATGGTGCTACTGCTTGGTATTCCTGCCATGTTGGGGCTTATTGTTTTGGCGAAACCAATGCTGATGGTGCTATTCATGCGTGGTGAGTTCTCTCCCCACGACGTGCAACAGGCATCGATGTCTTTAGTGGCGTACGCCTCCGGTTTGCTTAACTTCATGCTGATTAAAGTATTGGCTCCGGGTTATTACTCTCGTCAAGACACGAAAACTCCAGTGAAGTACGGCATTATCGCAATGGTCACCAACATGGTGTTCAACGCTATCTTTGCTTATTTCTATGGCTATATCGGTTTGGCGATTGCAACCGCTCTGTCAGCCTTTGTAAATATGGCCTTGTTATATCGCGGTTTACACCTTGCTGGTGTCTATAAACTGACAAAGACCACTTTACTGTTCTGCGCGAAGCTTGTTGTCTCAGGTGGCGTGATGGTCGCGGCTATTTTGTGGCAGTTGGATAATATGCAACAGTGGCTTGAGTGGAGCTTTAGTCAAAGAGCGCTGGTGCTAACAGGCTTGATTGGTCTTGGTGGCTTTGTTTATATTGTTTCGGTACTGGTTCTAGGTATCCGAGTAAAACATTTAAAAGCAGCGACAGATTAATACTGATTAGTATATAATCCGTCGGTTTCACACAATGAATGATGCAAATAACAGGTTTTAGCTGATCATAATGGAACTGATCCGAGGTATACACAATATTAAAGCGCAGCATCACGGCTGTGTATTGACCATAGGTAACTTCGATGGCGTTCATTTAGGACATCAAGAGGTTCTTAGTCAGGTTTCTGAACAAGCGGCAGCATTAGGGTTACCTTCTGTTGTTATGACGTTTGAACCGCAGCCTATGGAGCTGTTTGCCCGAGATAGAGCGCCGGCACGTTTAACTCGCTTACGCGATAAGTACGTGCAACTGAGCAAGCTAGATATCAGTCGTTTATTGTGTGTCAATTTTAATCAGTACTTTGCAAGTTTATCAGCGGAAGCATTCATTAAAGACCTTTTGGTTGATAAGCTTGGCGTGAAGTTTTTGGTGGTTGGTGATGACTTTTGTTTTGGCAAAGGCCGCACTGGCAATTTCGCTATGCTCAAAGAAGCAGGCGAGAAGTTCGGTTTTGAGGTGGTAAGCACCCAAAGCTATTGCTTAAATCAATTACGTGTCAGCAGTACTGAGATACGAAATGCATTGGCGGTCGATGATTTGGCTGCAAGTGCTACCATGTTAGGACGTGATTACAGCATTAGTGGTCGTGTGTCCCATGGTCGAAAACTTGGGAGAACCATAGGTTTCCCTACCGCTAACATTCCATTAAAGCGTTGTGTCTCTCCTGTGTCGGGAGTGTACGTTGTTGAAGCATTGGATATCGACGGGGTTCCTGTCGGTGGCGTTGCTAATATTGGACAACGACCAACGGTGAATGGTGTAAGGCAGCAATTAGAAGTGCACTTTTTTGACTTTAAAGCCAATTTGTATGGTAAACAGTTAGAAGTACGACTTTTGCACAAACTGCGCGACGAGATAAAATTTGAATCGTTCGACGCATTAAAGAATCAAATAGAATTGGATGCTGAAGCCGCAAGGGTGTGGCTGCTTCAGCTAAAGAATTAATCGGATGATTCCACCGATTAACATAATGTCTAACTTCGCCCAATATAACGGAATTAAGAATCGATGAGTGATTATAAAGATACCCTGAACTTACCAGAAACAGGGTTCCCAATGCGCGGCAATCTGGCAAATCGTGAGCCAGAAATGCTTAAGCGTTGGTACAAAGAAGATCTTTACGGCGAAATCCGTAAGGCAAAGAAAGGTAAAAAATCTTTCGTACTGCATGATGGCCCTCCATACGCGAACGGCGACATTCACATTGGCCACGCGCTGAATAAGATTCTTAAAGACATTATTATTAAATCTAAGACCCTTTCTGGTTTTGATGCACCGTACATCCCTGGTTGGGACTGTCACGGTCTTCCAATCGAACTAATGGTTGAGAAGAAGAAAGGTAAGCCAGGTCAGAAGATTTCGGCTGCTGAATTCCGCGAAGAGTGTCGTAAGTACGCTGCGGGCCAAGTTGAAGGTCAAAAAGAGAGCTTCAAGCGTCTTGGTATCATGGGCGAGTGGGACAAACCTTACCGCACTATGGATTTCGGTACAGAAGCGAACATCATTCGTTCTCTAGGCAAAATCGCAGACAAAGGTCACCTACTGAAAGGTTTCAAACCTGTTCACTGGTGTACTGACTGTGGTTCTGCTCTGGCTGAAGCTGAAGTTGAATACAAAGATAAAGTATCTCCATCTATCGATGTGAAATTTACTGCAGCTGACGAAGCGGCGCTTCTAGAGAAATTCTCTCTAGCTGACGGCCACGCTGGTCAAGGTGAAATCTCTATCGTTATCTGGACAACAACACCATGGACTCTGCCAGCTAACCGCGCAGTATGTCTACGTGATGATCTTGAATACGTGCTTATCCAAGTTGAAGCGAATGGCGACCAGCCAGCTCAACGTATCGTTGTTGCTTCTGAACTAGCTAAAGACGTAATGGATCGTGCAGGTATCGAGCATTTCCACAACCTAGGTTTTGCAACTGGTGCTGATCTTGAGCTTTCTCAGTTCAACCACCCGTTCTACGACTTCACAGTTCCTGCGATCTTAGGTGATCACGTTACGACTGATTCAGGTACTGGTGTGGTTCACACGGCTCCTGGTCACGGTCAGGAGGATTTCGTAGTTGGTAAGAAATACAACCTAGAAATCGCTAACCCAGTAGGCTCTAACGGCGTTTACCTGCCAGATACAGAGCTATTTGCTGGTCAGCACGTATTCAAAGCGAACGACTCTGTTTTAGAAGTTCTAAAAGAGAAAGGTGCACTTCTGCATCATCACGCTTACGAGCACAGCTACCCACACTGTTGGAGACATAAAACTCCAATCATCTTCCGTGCAACACCACAGTGGTTCATCTCTATGGATCAAGCTGGCCTACGTGCAAAAGCACTAGAGTCAACGAAGAATGTTGAGTGGATGCCTGAGTGGGGTCAAAGCCGTATCGAAGGTATGATCGAAGGTCGCCCTGAGTGGTGTATCTCTCGTCAACGTACTTGGGGTGTGCCAATTGCTCTGTTCGTTCATAAAGAAACGTCAGAACTTCACCCAGATAGCTCTGAGCTAATCGAAAAAGTAGCGAAGCTAGTTGAAGAGAAAGGCATTCAAGCTTGGTGGGATGTAGACGCAGCAGACCTAATGGGCGCTGAAGACGCAGACAAGTACGAAAAAGTGCTAGATACACTAGACGTATGGTTCGATTCAGGTGTTACACACTTCTCTGTTGTTGATTCTCGTGAAGAGTACAACGGTAACAGTGCAGATCTTTACCTTGAAGGTTCTGACCAACACCGTGGTTGGTTCCAGTCTTCGCTAATTTCATCTATCGCGATGAAAGACGAAGCACCATACAAGCAAGTGCTAACGCACGGTTTCGTAGTAGATGGTAACGGCCGTAAGATGTCTAAATCTATCGGTAACGTTGTTGCTCCTAAAGACGTAACCAACAAACTAGGCGCAGATATCCTACGTCTATGGGTTGCTTCTACGGACTACACGGGTGAAGTAGCGGTTTCTGATGAAATCCTGAAGCGTTCTGCTGATGCTTACCGTCGTATTCGTAACACAGCTCGTTTCTTCCTAGCGAACCTAAGCGGTTTCAACCCTGAAACTGACCTAGTGCCTGCTGAAGAGATGGTTGCACTTGATCGCTGGGCTGTTGGCCGTGCTCAAGCTGCACAAGAAGAGATCGTGAAAGCATACGGCGAGTACAACACTCACGGTGTAACTCAGCGTCTAATGCAGTTCTGTTCTATCGAAATGGGTTCTTTCTACCTAGACGTAATCAAAGACCGTCAGTACACAGCAAAACAGGGCAGCCATGCTCAACGTAGCTGTCAGACTGCGCTTTACTACATCGTAGAAGCTCTAGTTCGTTGGATGGCACCTATCATGTCGTTCACTGCAGATGAAATCTGGAACGAGATGCCTGGCGCTCGTGACAAGTTCGTGTTCACTGGCGAATGGTACGAAGGCCTATTTGGTCTGGCTGAAGGCGAAGAGCTAAGCAACGAATTCTGGGCTGAAATCCAAACGGTTCGTGGCGCTGTGAACAAGCTTCTTGAAGACGCTCGTAAAGAGAAAACAATCGGTGGTGCACTGCAAGCTGAAGTAACTCTATACGCTGACGACGCACTAGCGGCTAAGCTCAACAAGCTAGAAGATGAGCTACGTTTCGTGTTGATCACTTCTGCTGCGGTTGTTAAGCCACTGAGCGAGAAGTCTGATGCGGCTCAAGCGACAGACGTTGAAGGTCTATTCGTTGAAGTTGCAGCAACAGAAGCTGAGAAGTGTGACCGTTGTTGGCACCACACACCAGACGTAGGCACAATTGAAGGGCACGAGAAGATCTGTGGCCGTTGTGTATCAAACGTTGATGGTGAAGGCGAAGTGCGTAAGTTCGCATAACGACTCAGAGAAAGACTGAACTTTTTGTAAAAATCATAGCCCCAGTATCAACTGGGGTTATTTTTAGTTATAGGAAATGTGTTTAACCAAGCTGATTATTCATCGCGACTCAAAGCGAGTGTGCGAATGAGGAATCGCTTCGTAAATACTAGGAATAGAAATGAGTGAAGTTTCGTTAAAACAATCTGGTGTACGTTGGTTATGGTTAGCTCTGCTGGTTTTTCTTGCAGACATTGGCATCAAACTCTTTGTCATGGACAACATGGGTTATGGCTGGGCAAACCGTATTGAGGTGTTGCCGTTCTTTAACTTTTTGTACGTTCATAACTACGGCGCCGCATTCAGCTTCTTGAGTGATCAAAGTGGTTGGCAGCGTTGGTTATTTACCGGTATTGCCTTTGCTGTAACTGGCATGCTGACGTACTGGATGAGCAAGCTACCAGCGACAGAAAAGTGGAACAACATCGCTTATGCCATCATCATTGGTGGTGCAGTCGGTAATGTATTTGACCGTGTCGTACATGGCTTTGTTGTCGATTACTTAGATTTCTACTGGGGCACTTACCACTGGCCAGCATTCAACTTAGCCGATATGGGTATTTGTATTGGTGCCGCGATGATCATCCTAGATGGTTTCCGTAAGAAAGATGAAAGTAAATAGCTTTTAAATAGATGCTCTAAAGTCAGTCTATGACTCACAGAATAGAATAGCCCTAAGCGCTGTCGGTTGATTCCGGTGGCGCTTTTTTTTATGCTTCAGTCAACAAGGAAGCAACGCAAAATGCATCCTCAAATAATAAAGAAGTCTAAGGAAAGTAACGTGGCAGCAATTAAAAATGATTCAGCAGTAACCCTACATTTTACGATTAAGATGAAGGATGGTTCAGTTGCCGATAGTACCGAAAATATGGGCAAACCTGCGAAGTTCGTGATGGGCGATGGTAGCCTAAGCGAGAACTTTGAAGCGTGCTTACTTGGGCTTGAAGCGGGTACTGAAAAGTCTATCGACCTGAAAGCGGAAGATGCGTTTGGTATGCCGAACCCAGATCATATCCACCATATGGATCGTGCTAAATTTGTTGGTGACTCTGAGGTTGAAGTGGGCACTATCATGGCATTTTCTGGTCCTGACGGTATGGAAATCCCAGGTATTATCACTGAGATCGCTGGCGATTCAGTGACGGTTGATTTTAATCACCCACTTGCAGGCCAAGACGTTACGTTTGACGTCAATATCTTAGCTGTAGAATAACTCTCTGAACCTTAGAATAGCACCGCCTTACAGCGCTGTGATGTTACCCAGAGCTTCACTGTCTAGGCGCTTCACTGTAGAATGCGAGCCTCGCCGACGGCGAACTCTATAGAAACAACCTTAGTACCGCGGTAAATGATGAGCAATGAAATGAAAATAATGTTAGCTAACCCTCGTGGCTTTTGTGCCGGTGTTGATCGTGCGATCAGCATTGTCGAGCGCGCACTCGAAATGTACCAGCCACCGATCTACGTTCGTCATGAAGTGGTACACAACCGCTTTGTTGTTGAGGGGCTAAAACAACGCGGTGCTATTTTTGTCGAAGAACTTAGCGAAGTGCCAGACGATAACATCGTGATCTTCTCTGCTCACGGCGTGTCTCAAGCGGTTCGTAAAGAAGCGAAAGAGCGCGAGCTAACGGTGTTCGATGCAACGTGTCCTTTGGTAACTAAAGTCCATATGGAGGTTGCTCGTGCAAGCCGCAAACATATGGAAGTGGTGCTGATTGGTCACGCAGGTCACCCTGAAGTTGAAGGTACTATGGGTCAATACGCGAGCCAAACGGGTGGTATGTACTTGGTTGAGAAACCAGAGGACGTGCAAAACCTAGTGGTAAACGACCCAACTAATCTGCACTACGTGAGCCAAACGACGCTATCTGTTGATGAAACCGCTGACGTAATCGAAGAGCTACGTCGCGTATTCCCTGAGATCCAAGGCCCTCGTAAAGACGACATCTGTTACGCGACTCAAAACCGTCAAGACGCTGTGCGTGAGATGGCAAACGACGTTGACGTTGTGATTGTCGTTGGTTCTAAGAACTCATCGAACTCAACACGCTTGAAAGAGCTGGCTGAAAAACTAGGCACACCTGGTTACCTAACGGATTGCCCGGAAGACATTCAAACAGAATGGGTTGAAGGCAAGAAGAAAATTGGTGTAACGGCTGGTGCATCTGCTCCTGAAGAGCTGGTAAATCAAATCTTAGATCGTATTCGCGAGCTTGGTGCTACTGACGTTGAAGAGATTCAAGGTCGTGAAGAGAACATGTTCTTCGAAGTACCAAAAGAGCTACAGATCAAACAAGTCGATTAACCTCTATCGATTTGTGACATTAGCGATTCGTCATACAGTCGATTCGCATGCAGTAAAAAGCCAACGTTGATACGTTGGCTTTTTTGATCGTACGCTTTGATAAGCTATTGGATACCGAGTTGTTCTTTTAGTGTCTTGAGATAGCGACGACTCACAGGCACTTCAAAGCCGGTAAGCGTGATGATCTCTGCTAATCCATTTTCGAGCAACTTGATCTCTTGGATCGATTTTATGTTGATCAAATATTGTCGGTGACAGCGGATCAAATCGGTTTTCTCTTCCAAGATCTTTAGTGTCAACTGTGAAGTGGCCGTTTGCGATGAACAGCGAACATGCACGCCGCTGATATCAGAATAGGCACACTCGACACTCTTGCTCGCCATGATCACAATGCGGTTGTGACCAATACACGGAATTTGTTCTAGGCGGGAAGGGGCAATCGAAGCAACATCTTGCTCTGGTGCTTTTTGGTTCTGCTTAACGACTTTGTTCAGTCGAGAGACACTTTTATTGAGTCGGCAGGGCTCAACGGGTTTAAGCAGGTAATCAAAGGCGTTGTCTTCAAAGGCTTGAATCGCATATTGGTCGTAAGCAGTTACAAATACCACGTAAGGCATGGTATCTGGGTCAAGCATACTCAACAACTCAATACCCGTAACTTGAGGCATCTGAATGTCGAGATACACCACGTCGGGTTTAAGAAGGTTGATCTGCTTAAGTCCTTCGATCGCGTTGCTTGCTTGACCGATGACTTCCACTTCCCCCGTTTCAGTCAGTAACTCAATCAGCTCTTCGCGAGCAAAAAGCTCATCATCGATAACGAGTGCTTTTAACATCCTGCAATCTTCATTTTTGTTCTGTCCCTGCTTATTCCACTTATCTTTTAATGTCTGCTTTTTAATGTCTGCTTTTTAATGTCTGCTTTTAAATGTCGCTACTGAGAAGCGATTACCTACGAAAACACCATTATTTTAGTATAGGTATGATAAAGCTCATTCGAGTAAATTGCTGTGGTTGAGATTCTATTTTTAGTGCTGAGTCTTGTCCAAAGAAATTAGTGAGTCGTTTATCAACAATTTCCATCCCTAATCCTACATGATCTTGAGATGGCTTCTGGTAGTTACCAGCATTGTCTTCGACGATCAGTCTAAATCCACCATGGAAAGTTTCGCTATAGATCTTCACTTTGCCGCCTTCCAGCATATTTGAAATCCCATGTTTAATGGCATTTTCAACCAGAGGTTGCAGGGTAAAGCTTGGCAGTTGTGACTCAAACAGTTGTGGGTCTATGTCCCATTCAATTTCTAAGCGGTCGGTAAAGCGTGCCTTTTCAATGGTCAGGTACGCATTAACGTGCGCGAGTTCATCTTTGAGCTTCACGGTATTAATATTCTGCTTAAGGTTACTTCTGAAGAAGTGAGATAGGTGCTGAATTAGCTCACGTGCTTTATCTGGGTCACGACGTGTTACGGCACTGATGGTGTTGAGTGCATTAAACAAGAAGTGCGGGTTGACCTGTGCGTGCAGCAGTTTAATTTCAGCTTGAGTGAGCAGAGTTTGCTGTTGCTGATAGTTGCTGAACAGAATTTGACTCGATAACAGCTGAGCAATACCTTCAGCCATCGACATGTTGATGGTTGAAAACAGCTTCAGTTTGGGCTCATACAGTTTGATGGTGCCGACGACTTCGTTACCGGCACGCAGTGGGATAATCAGCGCTGACCCTAACTTACAATCCTGTGAGAGAGAGCATTGGTATGGGTTCTCTTTACCATCGAGGTAGATGATGTCGTTCTGTTCCATCGAAGTCAGTGTGCTTTGCGATGAAATAGGAGTGTTAGGGATATGGTGCTCATCGCCAATGCCAACGAAAGCGAGAATTTTTTCTCGGTCAGTGATTGCCACAGCGCCTACGTTGGTCTCTTCGTAGATAATACGCACGATTTTCTGCGCGTTATCAGACGTGAAACCACCATGAAGAATACCCACTGAGCGTTCGGCAATGGTCAATGCGCGGCGCGAGAAGGTCGCTGAGTATTTCTCGAAGATGGTTTTACGGTCTTGAATGATACTCATGAACAGTGCTGCACCCACGGAGTTGGCAATGATCATCGGCGCTGCAATGTCGGAAACCAGCGCATAAGATTGTTCAAACGGTTTGGCGACCGCAAGCAGAATCAACATCTGAATGATCTCTGCAAATAACGTCACAGAAAACACTACCATCGGATTAAACAACTGGCTGGCTTTGTTTTTTCTGACTAAGTACACATGCAGCAAGCCACCAATCAGGCCTTCTGCTGTCGTTGAGATAGCACAAGCTAAGTCCGTAAAACCACCTAATGAATAGCGATGTATCCCGCCAGTAAAGCCCACTGCAAAGCCAACCACAGGACCACCAAACAAACCGCCCATGACCGCGCCCATCGCTCGCGTGTTAGCGATGGCATCATTGATTTGCAGTCCGAAATAGGTGCCCATAATACAGAACAGAGAGAACAGGACGTAACAGCTGATCTTATGGCTCAAGCGTGAAGAGATGCTCAACAAAGGGAGAATCAGTGGGGTTTTACTTAGCATATAAGCGATCACTAAGTAGACACAGGTTTGTTGAAGCAGAGAGAGAATGAGTTCCATATTTTCACCTATTGAGACGCTTGTTAAGTGTAAAGCTCATTGTGTGGTAAGGGTAGTTTTGCTTTTGTTTGTAAGGCTTTTCTCGAGCGATTAGCGCTTCTCACTGTCTTGCTTAACCAGTACAGACAATAAAGCCCATCACAGGGGATGGGCTTTAGTCTTAATATCCATGAATCACTGAGTGATTGCCGGAACAAGCGAAGTTGTGTTTGGCTGTTCTTGTCTTTCTATGAAGACTGGTCTTTTACAAAGAGTTTAAAGAACTAGGCTGTTTTGGTCTCGCCTTTTGCTTCTTTTTCTTCATCAGCAAGGTCAGTTTCGCCTTTGCCTTTAGAAATCTTGATTACGTAAGCCGCAACACCCAGCGCACTAATCACACCAACGATAGTTGAGACTTGCATAGGTAGGCCGAAACCAAGTTGGCTGTTGTTCAGGATGAATGTGATACATACAGACGTCATGAAGATAGCTGGAACGGTCGTTACCCAGTGTAGTTTGTTGTGACGTAGTAGGTAAGCTGAAGCTGTCCATAACATCATCACTGCTGTTGATTGGTTAGCGAAACCGAAGTAGCGCCAGATGATACCGAAGTCTACTTGAGTCAGGATGCCACCGATAACGAATAGTGGTAGAGCCATCAGTAGGCGGTTACGCAGTGTCTTCTGTTCCATGTTGAAGTATTCAGCAAGGATTAGACGGCTTGAGCGGAATGCTGTGTCACCAGATGTGATTGGTAGGATAACCACGCCTAGGAAAGCAAGGATACCGCCGAATACACCTAGTAGGCCAAATGAAGCGCTGTATACCACGTTACCTGGACCGCCGTTTGCTACCGCTTCAGATAGAGACTCAACTGAACCGAAGAACGATAGTGCAAGTGCACACCAGATAAGAGCGATGATGCCTTCACCAATCATTGCACCGTAGAATACGAAGCGACCGTTCTTCTCGTTTTCCATACAACGCGCCATCAGAGGTGACTGAGTTGCGTGGAAGCCAGAGATTGCACCACAAGCGATAGTGATGAATAGAGCAGGCCATAGCGGTAGATCGTTAGGGTTCATGTTGGTGAACATGTCGCTGATTTCAAAACCACCCATGATTTGGTGTTCATCAGAGAAGCCAATTGCAGTGATTAGGCCTACAGACATGAAGATAAGCAGAGCACCGAACAGTGGGTAGAAGCGACCAATGATTTTATCGACAGGGACAATCGTTGCGATGATGTAGTAAGCAAAGATAACAACAACCATAGTCGTTGCAGACATCGCGAAATCAGTTTGGTCGTTCACTAGGTTAGTGATCATGCCTGCTGGAGCAGAAACGAATACCACACCAACTAGAAGCAGCAGAACAATGGCAAAGATATTCATAAAGTGTTTTGCGCCATTGCCTAGGTAACGTCCAGTGATGGTTGGAACCGAAGCACCACCATTACGGATAGATAACATACCTGAGAAGTAGTCGTGTACTGCACCTGCGAAGATACAACCTAGCACGATCCATAGCATTGCTGCTGGGCCGTATAGGGCACCCATGATAGGGCCGAAGATTGGACCTACACCTGCAATGTTAAGCAGCTGAACTAGGTAAACCTTTGGAGTCGACATTGGAACGTAGTCCACGCCGTCTTGCTTAGTGTGAGCGGGTGTTTGGCGCTTTTCATTGATACCAAAAATCTTCTCGATAAAGGTACCGTAAATAAAGTAGCCACCAATGAGTGCCGCGACACAGGTAAGAAACCACATCATAATTTGTTATCCCTGAATGTATTAATTAAGTCAGGGTGTATATTAGAGGAGTGTATGAAAAGAAACTTCCGCTACTGGAGTGAGTGGTCGAATAGCTAATTAAGTGGTGTTATAACCGGTTTAGTGGTTTGTGACCTTTGTTGAGTGGTGGGGTAGAAGTGTTGAGAAGTATCGTGCTTCTGTTAAGTGGTCGATGGTGAGCATTAAACGGCGCGTAATAAAGATCAACGGTAGATAACAGAGATGAGTGGACATCAGCCCCCGTTCAGCGGAGAATTACTAACAGAGGCAAAGCTTCATTTAGAAGTGGCTAGGGAAATATAAAGGATTGAAATGAAAAAGATAATAGCACTATTCGCCGTAGCATTTAGCCTTGCAGGATGCAGCGCCAATGTTCAAGACTTAGCGGCAGAAGGTAACTGGCAAGAGATTGGTTACCGCGATGGTATTAAAGGTAACACTCAACGCTCATATTCAGAGATGGCAGAACTGGGCGCCGTTGACCAAGCAAGCTACAACGAAGGTTACCTAATCGGTGTGACTGAATATTGTAACCCGAACCACGCTTATCAGATTGGCTTATCAGGTCAGGTCTATGAAGGTGTTTGTTCTGGTACCGAAGATGCTCAGCGTTTCCGAATGGAATGGCAACGTGGGTGGGATGAGTTCTCCAACGACCACTAACTTCGCTCGTGATTAGTCACATCTCGTAAGCGGAACCATCAAGCTTAAATTGAAAAAAAAACCAGTACCTTATGCGTACTGGTTTTTTGTATCACGCTTTCATAAGCATCGAAGATTAATCCGACATTTATTGATTATTCTCGACCGCTTTTCTTAAAAAGCCGTTCTGCTGGTCGAGTTGAGCCTTAGCCGCTTGCAAATCAAGTCCAGTCAGAATCATCAAGATCGCAAGTTTAACGTCATAATCGGTAGTTTTAAGTTTCGACACTGCCAACGCTTTATCACATTCGGTTGCTTGAATA
Source organism: Vibrio sp. Isolate22 (assembly GCF_022398115.1). Classification (NCBI taxonomy): domain Bacteria; kingdom Pseudomonadati; phylum Pseudomonadota; class Gammaproteobacteria; order Vibrionales; family Vibrionaceae; genus Vibrio; species Vibrio sp. Isolate22. The sequence goes on from NZ_JAKEUW010000037.1 coordinate 19,534, forward strand.
ACGATACGAGCAGCGCGGGCAACCAGTTTTTCGTTGGTCGCTTTTACGTCGACCATCAGGTTCTGGTAGCTCTTACCAATGCGAATCATGCTTGCGGTGGTCAGCATATTCAGTACCAGTTTTTGCGCGGTACCAGATTTCAGCCTTGTTGACCCTGTTAAGGCTTCTGGGCCAACAACTGGGCTTATCGCGATCTGAGCAATATCAGCAATTGGCGAATCTGGATTACAAGAAAGAGCAACCGTCACCGCACCGATTTGATTGGCGTAGTTGAGTGCGCCAATCACGTAAGGTGTACGTCCGCTTGCCGCAATACCAACCACAACATCCTTTTCTGAAAATTGAATCGCTTTCAGATCATCGATACCTAACGTCAGTGAATCTTCAGCCCCTTCTTTTGCTTTCAAAATAGCTTCTGGTCCGCCGGCGATAAGGCCGATAACCATTTTGTCAGAAACGCCAAATGTAGGCGGGCACTCTGAGGCATCTAATACGCCCAATCGACCACTGGTGCCCGCACCCATGTAAATCAGTCGTCCACCGTTTTGAAAGGCGTGAGCTATTTTATCAACGGCTTTAGCAATTTGTGGTAGTTCAGCTTCGATCGCCAGTGGGACTTGTTTGTCTTGTTGGTTAATCTTTTCGACCACTTCAAGTGAAGTGAGTAGATCAATATCCATAGTGTCAGGGTTTCTCCCCTCCGAAACGAGGTGCGAGAGCGCTGATATGAGAGCGTCGTTACTCATAATGATCCTTAAATGATGATTCTAAAATGGTTTAGTTAGCACTATATAGAACGCCTAGAGAGGCAGCTCTGCTTGCACCAGTCACTTCTGGTAAATTACTCGGTAGTTGATGAACATGACGCTGAGCAAGCCAAGCAAAAGCCATGGCTTCCATATAGTCAGCATCTACACCTTTGCTGGTGGTTGAGGCAACCTCCCAGCTTGGTAAAAGCTCAGACAGCCTCTTCATCAATAGTGGATTTCTAACCCCACCACCACATACATACAATGCTGGTGCGTTGCCTAAGCGGTAAGCCTCGACCTCATTGGCTATCGTCAAAGCCGTGTATTCGCAAAGCGTTCGTTGGACATCTTGTGCTGAGATGCCATCAAATCCTGTTAATTGTTGCTCTAACCAAGGCTGGTTGAACAGCTCTCTACCGGTACTTTTCGGTGGTGTTAGAGATAAATAAGGTTCTTCCAATAGTTGTTTTAATAAGGCTTGATTGACTTGACCTTGAAGTGCGAACTGAGCGTCGCGGTCAAATTTTTCACCCGTGTGCTTATCTACCCAACCGTCCATCAGCATATTGCCAGGGCCAGTATCATAACCAAGTGTTGGTTGATTCGGGCGCAGTACCGAAATATTCGATATGCCACCAATGTTCAGCACCACAACTGAGCTTTCTTTCGGTTGAAAAATAGTATGGTGGAAAGCGGGGACCAGTGGTGCACCTTGTCCGCCAAGCGCCATGTCTTTACGTCTAAAATCAGCGACGGTTTGAATCTCGGTTTTAGCGGCAATAATGTTGGCATCGCCTAACTGCATGGTAAAGGGAGAGTCGCCTGTTGGTTGGTGGAATACCGTTTGACCATGATTGCCAATTGCAGTGATAGCAGATGCTGGAGTTTCTGACTTGGCGAGAAGCTGTAGAACAGCATCGGCAAATAGGTGGCCAAGCTGGTGGTCGAGCTCACCAATGGCAATCAAGTCAGTTTGCTGACCGATACATACATTAAGCAGGCGTGTTTTGAGTTCCTTTGGCATTGGAAACTCATCATGAGCAAGCAGTGTGATCTGGTTGTCTTCTATCGACACCAGTGCCGTATCAACGCCGTCCATGCTCGTGCCTGACATCACGCCAATGTATAACTCTGACTTCATGGTCATTTCCTTAATTAAGCGGGCAAAGCTTTTGATGTGCGATGATTTCTGCGCCATCTAAAGCATTACCTTGAACCTCTAAGCTGCGATCTTGTAGCGCTTGTGGCAGTTTGTCACGATAGAAAGAGCCTAAGCTGCCTAAGAACATGATCGGTAGTGAGTTGTTGTCTGAGCATGTTCGTGTAAGCAGTTCAATTTCTTGAATACCTTGCTCAACGATGTTTTTTGCCGTCGGACAACACGGTTCTAACTCGACAAGCTCCTTTGCAAGTTGAGCATAATCGGTTGCGTTGGCTGAGCGAGTCCATTTTAGAATCGCACTGCGGACATTGCCTGTTTTCTTCATGACCAGTTGACTCGTTAACGAGCAACGTTGAGCGTCAAACTCGACAAGTGCTTCCTGAACCGCTTTAAAACCAAGCCAAGCGCCGCCACCTTGATCGCCAATGGGGAAACCCCAACCGCCAAATTGATGAGTCACGTATTGGTTGTCTAATTGAATCGCAACCGAGCCTGTGCCAATAGCAATACAGTTTACGCCTTCTCCTCTATTTGCACCAACGACCGAGGCTTCAGCATCGGTCGTCACATACAGGTTTGGGAAATGGGACAGTGCCAGTTGTAACTTCGCTTTTAGTTGAGCATTACCTGCGCCAGCAACACCGACCACAATATAACACTGTTTCGGATTTATCTGATTCACACTCAGCATTTCTTCAATGTAATGAGTCAGTTGAGTGATGGCTGTTTCACCGTATAGGGTCAATGACGTAGCGGCTAAAGTACGCTCTTTAATTACGCTCGGCGTTGGTGAAATTCGCTTGAGTCTCATGGCTGTTTTTGTGCCGCCACCATCGACGGCTAGAGTATGGGTAATCATTGGCTAACCGTTTGTAGTTTATTTGCTTCTTGAGGCTGTTTCTTGCCTGAAAGACATACGATTAATGAGACAAAGGTGCCCACACACAGTTGATATGGGAAGGCCAATCGAACGCCCACCCAATTCGTATTAATCATACCCATTACGCTATCCCAAACATAAGCTTGCATCAGTAACGTAGTTAGGAAGCCGGCCACAAGCGCTAACGCTACAGATGTTTCATTGCCACGCTCGGTGAAAATCGCTGTGAAGTAGACTCCCAATAAACCTGTGTAAGCAAACACCATTACACTCAAAGCGAACGACAATAATGGCATGTCGGTGTATTGTTGCCAGTAGTAACACAAGATACCCATGCTACCTAAGGCTAGCGCAGCGGCGGCCATACCGAAGCGGCCCGCTTTTACATAATGGAAGTCATCTTGTTCGCCTTTACGAGCTTCTAACCATGGTTTGTAGATATCTTGAATCGCAACAGAAGACATTGAATTTAAGCCAGAGTTTAGTGTTGAAAGTGCAGCGGCAACCACACCAACGGTCACCAAGCCTCGAAGACCTGCCGGCATTTCATTGAGCACGTAGTACATGAAAATCGTCACGTTCTCACCATTAAAACTCTGCACGACATCTTTTCCTTCGACGCCCATTAGGTCTGGTCGTTGATAGAAAACATACAGAAGTAGGCCAATCGACATGAAAACCAACACAACAGGGATAGAAAAGATGATTGAGTTGATCATCGCCTTAGAGCCTTGCTTGGCATCTTTACAGGTTAGAACTCGCTGGGTCATGTCTTGATCAAGACCAAACGCACCAATGTTCAGGAGTACAAATCCAGTAATACATGCCCAGAAGCTGAAAGTACCAGCAGGCGTTAAATCAAGAGTGAAATCGAGTAAGGTCAGCTTCGAAGATTGACCTTCACCAGGGTTGGCAAGCACTTGTGCTATTTGGCTGAAATCTGCCGGGATCTGACCTAGTAAGTAGATAATGACTGCAATAGCCGCACCGACGTACACCACAAGTTGGATAAGATCACTCCAGATAACCGAGCGGATACCACCCATGTAGGTGTAAGCGAGACCAACGGTGACCAAAATCACCACGGAAGTGATGACGCTGCTTGGGGCAATATTGGTAAATAGAATCATAGATACTGCGATAGCCGCCATATATAGACGAGCACCAGAAGCAAACACACGACCAACCAAATACATCACACCGGCACGCTGCTTGGTTTTCTCGCCAAAACGTACTTTCAGTAGCTCGTATACTGTTGACACTTTGTTTTGATAAAAGCGAGGAATCAGAATCAGTGCGACAAAAATAGCACCCAAAATACCGCCAATATTAGTCGCTAGGTAAGTGAGGTCGCCACGGTAGCTCGATTCTGGTCCGCCTAAAAACGTCGCTGCTGATTGTGAGGTTGCGAGTACCGAGATAGCCACCACCCACATTGGCATTGAGTTACCACCTAAAAAATAGTCCTTGGTACTCGTGATTTTGGTTCGGCTGAAATGCCAACCTGTGAAGGCGATAACAACGAAGTAAATCGCAAATACCGCCCAATCCAGCGAAGTAAATAGTGAATTCATAGCAGCTCCATAGCATGAATAGATGAGAAGGTGTTTATTATTATTTTTTCAGAATGACAGTTTGAATAATGAGTTTCAAAACCTATTCCTTGGTGGAATAGTGACCAGAGGTTTTCTTTGATGATGCTCCCAGAAGGTGGTGTGAGCTATTCCAAATAAGAAGGCGGAAAGGAATAATTATTCCAATGGAAAGGCAAAACTCGTTATGATGATGACAGTTGAAAGAGGAGAGGATTCGAGTGAAAGGCATTGCGAAAGTAAAAGCGTTATTACCAAAGCTTTCTCCATCGGATTCGCTGGTGGCACGATATGTATTGGATCACCCGCAGCAGGTTAAGCAGCTCTCTTCCCCTGAATTAGCGAAAGCGGTAGGTGTGAGCCAGTCAACGATCGTCAAGTTTAGTCAGAAGATCGGTTATAAAGGCTTTTCTGAAATGAAGGTGAAACTCTATCAGAGTGATATGAGTTATCAGCCTGTATCTCAGCGAGGCATACACGGCACCATCACTAGAAAAGATTCGCCAGATACCGTGATGGAAAAACTTCTTGCAAGCAAAACACAATCGCTTGAACGTACCGTGTTATTAAATGAGGGCGAACAGCTGAGTAATGCCGCTGACTTACTGCACCTTGCTAATAAAATCCAAATTTCAGGTGTTGGGGCATCATCTCTAGTCGCGAAAGATTTCGCTTATAAACTGATGAAAATCGGTCATGCGGTTCATGCTGAGCCAGATGCTCATATTCAGATTGCCAACGCGGCATCGCTTACTGAAAATGATGTGTTGGTAGCCATTTCCTATTCAGGAAAAACCAGAGAAGTCGTGAAAGTGGCTCAGTTAGCGAGATCGAAGAAGGCCAAGGTGATTGTGATTAGTCAGTTATCTCCCTCGGTTTTGGACAAATATGCTGATATCAAACTCATTTCGGCGGCTGACGAGAATCATATTCGTAGTTCCTCTATCACAGCGCGTGATAGCCAACTTTATATTACTGACTTGTTGTTCATTGCGTTAACTCAGCAAGAAGAGCAAGCCGACCAATTAATCGAACAAAGTAAATCTGCGGTAGCGGAATTTAAGCAATAGAAGGACATATTATGGGACCGTTGTGGGTTGATGTTGCAGGCTACGAACTGACTGCGGAAGACAAAGAAATTTTAGAGCACCCAACCGTTGGTGGTCTCATTTTATTTGCTAGAAACTACCACGATAGCAAGCAGCTATCGGCACTGAACAAAGAGATTCGTAAAGCGGCTAAGCGTCCTATTTTAATTGGTGTTGACCAAGAAGGTGGACGAGTACAGCGTTTCCGTGATGGTTTTTCTATTATCCCTGCCGCTCAAGAGTTCGCGACTCATAACAATGGTGAACAATTAGCAGAACAAGCAGGTTGGTTGATGGCGGCTGAGCTGATTGCTCACGATATCGATCTAAGTTTTGCACCAGTATTAGATAAAGGTCATCAATGCAAGGCTATTGGTAACCGAGCATTTGGTGAGGATATCGATACCATCGTTCGTCATAGCAGTGCATTCATCAAAGGCATGAAGTCAGTTGGTATGGCGACAACTGGAAAGCACTTCCCTGGTCATGGTGGTGTGATAGCCGATTCGCACCTTGAAACCCCTTACGACCCTCGAGACGATATTTTTGAAACCGATATGGCGATCTTTAAGGCGCAAATTGAGGCGGGAATATTAGATGCGATGATGCCTGCACACGTGGTCTTCTCTCATTATGATGACCAACCAGCAAGTGGTTCTCAATATTGGTTACAGAAAGTATTGAGACAAAAACTGGGCTTTAAAGGCCTGATCTTCTCTGATGATTTAACGATGGAAGGCGCTGCGATCATGGGCGGACCTGCTGACAGAGCAAAAGCAGCTTTGAATGCGGGCTGTGACATGGTGTTGATGTGTAATAAACGAGATGCACAAATTGAGGCTCTTGATCACTTAGCGATTCAAGAGGTGCCTTTAGCCAACTCATTGCTTAAAAAACACAGCTTTGATTTGCCGACTCTTCACTCTGATACCCGATGGAAAGAGGCTTCAGAGCAGATTAAGCGAATGCTAAACGATGAGTGATAAATAAACACTCTACAAATTTAAAGAAGGCGATATGAGAAATATCGCCTTTTTTGTTTGTATTGACTGTGGTTTAAGTCAGTAATCTAATCAAAACGACTTAAAACTTATGTGTAAAATTAAATTTACACTAAATGTTTTTTATTGTTTACGCTTGCAATCGTTTTTGTAGCTGTTATTGTGTTTTTAAAGATTGTTAACCCAAATGGAAATGTTGGGTGTAAAAGTAAATATACAGGTTGAGTTATGCAGAAAAGTGAATTAAGCAATGTCAATATTATCGACGAACAGGTACTGATTACTCCTGAGGAGTTAAAAGCAAAACTGCCTTTGAGTGATAATGCTCGTCGTTTCATTCAAGAGTCTCGTCAAACTATCGCAAACATCATCCATAAGAAAGATCATCGCATGCTGGTTGTATGTGGTCCGTGTTCTATCCATGATGTTGAAGCGGCAAAAGAGTACGCGAAACGCCTAAAAGCTTTATCTGAGCAACTTAGCGATCAACTGTATATTGTTATGCGTGTTTACTTTGAAAAGCCTCGTACTACGGTGGGCTGGAAAGGTTTAATCAACGACCCTCATCTAGATGGTACTTTCGAGATTGAGCATGGTTTGCATGTAGGTCGTGAGCTACTGGTTGAACTTGCTGAGATGGAAATTCCACTGGCAACAGAAGCGCTAGACCCAATCAGCCCGCAGTACCTAGCAGATACATTCAGCTGGGCAGCGATCGGCGCACGTACAACTGAATCACAAACGCACCGTGAAATGGCAAGTGGCCTTTCAATGCCAATCGGCTTTAAGAATGGTACCGATGGCAACCTAGGCACAGCAATCAATGCGATGCAGGCGGCTTCTTCTAGCCACCGTTTCATGGGTATCAGCCGTGAAGGTCAAGTTGCACTACTAACCACGCAAGGCAACCCAAATGGTCATGTTATTTTACGTGGTGGTAAGCAAACGAACTACGATTCAGTATCCGTACACGAATGTGAGCAAGAGCTTGGTAAGTCTGGTTTAGAAGCGGCACTGATGGTTGACTGTAGCCATGCAAACTCTCGCAAAGATTTCCGTCGCCAGCCTCTGGTTGCTGAAGATGTGATTCACCAAATTCGTGAAGGTAACAAGTCGATCATCGGCCTTATGATTGAAAGCCATATCAACGAAGGAAACCAATCTTCTGATATACCTCTCAATGAGATGAAATACGGCGTTTCAATTACCGACGCGTGTATCAATTGGGACACAACTGAGGCACTATTGAAACATGCACATACGGAACTAGTCCCGTTCTTAGAGAACCGTTTGAAAGGTTAGTCAGAGTTTAAAAGTTAAGTGCCTCATCTAATGGGGCATTTTAAGATCTGTTGCTAACGAAATCGGCGTTGGTACGGGCTTATAGATTAGTAAGGAATAAAATGGCCGTTGAACTGAACGAATTACGCGACCAAATTGATGCTGTCGATAAACAAATGCTGGATTTACTGGCTCAGCGACTTGCTCTCGTTGAGAAAGTTGGTGAAGTGAAAAGTGAACATGGATTACCTATTTATGTGCCGGAGCGTGAAGCGGCAATGTTGGCGTCTCGTCGTCAAGAAGCAGAAAAAATAGGGGTTCCACCACAGCTCATCGAAGATATTTTGCGTCGAACTATGCGTGAATCTTATGCCAGCGAAAAAGACTCTGGTTTTAAGTGTCTCAACCCAGAATTGCGTTCAGTGGTTATCGTTGGTGGTAATGGTCAGCTTGGTGGCTTATTTGGCCGCATGTTTAAGCTTTCTGGCTATGAAGTGAAAGTCCTTGGTAGCCAAGATTGGGATAGAGCCGATGAAATCCTAGATAACGCAGGTCTTGTGGTTGTTACCGTTCCAATTCACTTAACGGAAGGTGTGATTGCGAAACTTGGTAATCTGCCAAGTGATTGTATCCTTTGTGATTTAACATCGATTAAATCAAAACCGCTGCAAGCAATGATGAACATGCACCAAGGTCCTGTTGTTGGTCTACACCCTATGTTTGGCCCAGATGTACCAAGCCTAGCGAAGCAGGTAATTGTTTACAGTGATGGGCGTGGTTCTGAAAGCTACCAATGGCTACTAGAGCAATTTAGTATCTGGGGTGCGAGCCTATGCCAGATGGATGCTGCTGAGCACGACCACGGCATGACTCTAATTCAAGCACTTCGCCACTTTACCTCTTTTGCTTACGGCCTACACCTAAGCAAAGAGAACCCGAACATCGACCAACTTCTGAAGCTTAGCTCTCCAATCTATCGTCTAGAGATTGCGATGGTTGGCCGTCTGTTTGCTCAAGACCCGAATTTGTACGGTGACATCATCCTATCTTCAGATGAGAACATTGAGATGATTCGTCGCTTCCACCGTTGCTTTGGTGAAGCACTCGAGATTTTAGATGGAAAAGATAAAGCCAAGTTCGTTGAGAGTTTTAACCAGGTGAGTGACTGGTTTGGTGACTACTCACAGCAATTCTTGCAAGAGAGTCAAAGCCTGTTAAAACAAGCACATGACTCGATTCATCGTGGCTAATCGCGGTTTAAAGATATAAAAAAGAGCGACTATTTGGTCGCTCTTTTTGTTTGTGTTGAATGCTCGTAATGCATTTGGCCTATGGTAGGAAAAGTGCTTTTGGATCATCATGGGCCAAACGAACACGCCCTAATTAGTCGCGATAGGCGCTTTGTTATTCTCGCTCGATACTCGGTTATCTTCGCTGGATACCGTATCGATCGTTGAGCTGATGTAAGGTACGTTAGTTAGGTTGATCTGCAAGCGAACCACGTTATCTATAAGTTGAACCAGCGGGCCCCACTTCACCTTTTTCTCTTTCTCAAACACGTAATTGAAGTTTTCTGGTGTCCAATCCATCAAGTATTGAGGGTTCAATGAGCGGCCAAGGAAGCGTACTTCATAATGCAGGTGTGGGCCGGTTGAGTTACCTGAGTTGCCACAGCTCGCAATCACATCACCTTTACTGACAAACTGACCGCTGCGAACTTTGAATTTTTGCAGATGCGCGTAAGAGCTCATGAAGCCAAATGAATGGCGCATAGTGATAAAATTACCGAAGCCTTTCTTGCTTGGACGAACCGTTTCAATCACACCATCTGCAGGCGCTAAGATATCTTCGCCGCGCTTACAAGTAAGGTCGATACCAGTATGGTTGTGGCGTTTGCCGGTAATTGGGTTAGTACGGCGACCGTAAGAAGACGAGATACGTTGATAAGCCATCGGACTATCATTAGGAATTAAGCGGAACATGGTTGCTCTAACTGCAGAATCGACGGCTGCAGCATCAATGCGGTCTTCTAGTGAAACTTCATCGGTGTGTAATTCTTCATCAGCTAGGCCAAGAACGGACTCCACATCGAATACACGCTTACCGAGTAACTGAATCGTACCCTCTTTCTCAGTTAATGCTTGAGATAGGTTATGGTTGGTTTCAACTTGTTCCGCGTATAAAAACTCGGTCTGTTCTTTTTCAACAATCAGAGTTTCAATTAACTCTTGTGCATCACCGGCTTGTGCAGCCAGCTTGTTTTTACTCTCAAGGTGCATGTAGGTCGCGCCACCAATCAGAATTGGTACTGAGAGCAGGGAGGTCATGCATAAGAGTACGGCTTTTCGACCGAAGTAAAACGTCTGTTCCCCTTGGCTTGAGGGAATAGTAATGGAAACTTTTTTAGACATGGTTCTGTATTAACTAAATGCTTCTAATAGAAAAAGGGTAATGGAGGCACTATTCCTTGCCTAAGTCGGTAAGGTGTTCAATCTCTCTATAAAGCAGTTCATCGTCACCAACGTTAAGCTTAACAAGGCGCTTAAGGTGGCTGATACTATCAATATCTAAATGCTCTATGCGTAAACGCATTGAGGTATTGATGGTAGAGACTATCGTTGCTTCTAATTGAATATTGATATCGCTGTTGGCCAGCTTAAAGCTAACGTGAACAGGACTATCTTGGCTGAATCGTTGTAATTCATCGCATTGAATGAGTAAACCATGGAGAGACAAGTCTTGCACTGAGCCTGATGCATTTATGTGTTCTTGTGATATTTCAGTCGGAACTTGATAAATAACTCGTGAAAATTGACGTCTTTCAATCATAAGTATTCTCTCTATATCGATACGTAATACGTAAGCCAGATATATCAAAGGCCGCTATTATCGCGGCCTTTGTTCAAAATACAAGCTTATTTACTTAGCAATACGTTTGTACTTGATGCGGTGTGGTTCCGCCGCTTGTGCGCCCAGAGTCTTCTTCAGCCACTCTGTGTACTCAGTATAGTTACCTTCGTAGAAGTTAACTTGACCTTCATCACGGTAGTCTAAGATATGGGTCGCAATACGGTCTAGGAACCAACGGTCGTGCGAGATAACCATTGCACATCCAGGGAACTCAAGCAGTGCTTCTTCAAGAGCACGTAGCGTTTCAACGTCTAGGTCGTTGGTCGGCTCATCGAGTAGCAGTACGTTACCGCCCGCTTTTAGTAGCTTAGCTAAGTGAACACGGTTACGTTCACCACCAGAAAGCTCACCGATGATCTTCTGTTGGTCATTGCCTTTGAAGTTGAAACGAGAACAGTATGCACGTGCTGGGATTTCAAAGTTGTTGATCTTAATGATATCAGCGCCTTCAGAGATCTCTTGGAATACTGTCTTAGTGTCGTCCATGCTGTCACGGAACTGATCAACAGAAGCAAGCTTAACTGTTTCACCCAGTTCAACCGTACCTGAGTCTGGTTGCTCTGCGCCGCTTAGCATCTTGAATAGTGTTGATTTACCCGCACCGTTGGCACCTACGATACCCACGATTGCACCCTTAGGCATGCTGAACGATAGGTCATCGATAAGAACGCGATCACCGTATGACTTGGTTAGGTTCTTAACTTCAAGAACTTTGTCACCTAGGCGCTCACCTGGCGGGATGAACAGTTCGTTGGTTTCGTTACGCTTCTGGTATTGGCCAGTCGTCAGTTCTTCAAAACGAGCCATACGTGCTTTAGATTTAGCTTGACGACCTTTAGGGTTTTGACGAACCCACTCAAGTTCTTTTTCGATAGTCTTTTGACGTGCGCTTTCGCCAGCTTTCTCTTGCTTTAGACGCTCATCTTTTTGCTCTAGCCAAGACGTGTAGTTACCTTGCCATGGGATACCTTCACCACGGTCAAGCTCTAGAATCCAACCAGCAGCGTTATCTAGGAAGTAACGGTCGTGGGTAATCGCCACAACAGTACCGCTGTAGTCCACAAGGAAGTGCTCAAGCCATGCAACTGATTCTGCATCCAGGTGGTTCGTTGGTTCGTCAAGAAGCAGCATGTCTGGCTTCTCTAGAAGTAGACGACAGATAGCAACACGACGACGCTCACCACCAGAAAGGTGTTCAATCTTAGCGTCCCACTCAGGAAGACGAAGTGCGTCTGCAGCGCGCTCTAGAGCAGCTTCTAGGTTGTGACCGTCTTTTGCTTGGATAAGCGCTTCCAGTTCGCCTTGCTCTTTTGCTAGCGCATCGAAATCTGCATCTGGTTCTGCATAAGCCGCGTAAACTGCGTCTATACGTTTAAGTGCGTCAGCAACATCAGAAACCGCTTCTTCTACGATTTCGCGAACCGTTTTTGATTCGTCTAGTACTGGCTCTTGAGGTAGGTAACCTACGTTAAGGCCTTGTTGTGCACGAGCTTCGCCATCGATATCAGTATCAATACCAGCCATGATACGTAGTAGGGTAGATTTACCTGAACCATTTAGACCCAAAACACCGATTTTAGCGCCAGGAAAAAAGCTAAGAGAAATGTCTTTAAGAATTTGACGCTTAGGTGGAACAGTTTTGCTCACCCGAGACATGGTATATACGTATTCAGCCATTGCCGATCGATCCTAATTATTGTTCAAAATTGTTAGCTATTTTATACCAATATCCCTAAAGATGTTACTCCTAGGAAAGAAAAGCCATTCTTGAACGAATCCTTACTTACTATTGTCACATTGGTTATTAAAACTATATTTAATATGCTTCTTAGATGAAGTGTTAAATATTAATAATATTTACACTCAATTCCTTTACATTTTATGTGATGTCGGGCGTAAATAGATTTCACGTATTCATACACGCACTAAGGAAAGAGCGAATGTTTTTCCGAATTGGTAATACGAAGGTTGCTGTGGCTGCATCGGCAATCTTGTCTTCAGTTTCACTGGCTCCAATGGCTATGGCTAGCAATGCCTCAGAGTTAGAAATGCAGCGTGATATTTATGATAGAGCGCAAGAGGTTTTAGACAACCGTGATCTAAAAGCTTATTCAGCACTGCGCAGCAAAATTCAAACATACCCTCTCACGCCTTACACCGATTATCGAGCTTTCCTTATTGGCTTAGGTGATCGCACTCCGGCGGAAGTGGATGCGTTTATTGAAGAGAACAAAGCACTGCCATTTTCTAATCGTATGCGAGCACCATATCTAGATGTGCTGGCTTCTAGAAAACAGTGGCAAACCATCCTCGAATTTCAGACCAAAGAGCCAGTGGGTGAAAAGTACCAATGCATCTATTACCGCGCGAACTATGAGCAAGGTAATCAAGAGCTGGCTTTTAAAGGGGCGAAGCAACTTTGGTTGAGCGGCGAGGGTGTTGATGACGCTTGCGACCCGTTATTTAAGAGTTGGGATCAAGCTGGCTTAAGAACCGATGAGCTGATTTTAGAGCGTATGCTGTTAGCGTTTGAAGGGCGTAACGGTAAGCTGATGACCTATCTGATCAAGCAATTGGATCATGATGAGTCAATTGCTCAAGCTAAGCAGATGAAGGCGTTATATAACAAGCCTGAAAATGTGCTCACATTCGCTAAGAAGCATCCAGCCAATGAGTTTTATCAAGCTCAAACGGAGTTTGCTTTTAAGAAACTCGCAAGAAAATCGGCTAGCAGTGCCCAAGAAGTATTCGATGAGGTCATCAAGGCTCAGAAGTTTTCTGAAGAGAAATCTCAAGAGCTCGCTGATTACCTGACTTTCCGTTTAATCAATACCGATTCTGAAGAGTTGATGGAGTGGCGAGACGAGATGTTGGCGAGTTCGTCGAAACAAGTCTTACTCGAACGTCGTGCCCGTTTGGCTATTCAGCATGCCGATTGGACTGGATTGAAAGAGTGGATTGCCCGCCTAGACGACAAGCACCAAGCGTCATTGCGTTGGCAATACTGGTTAGGCAGGGCTGAAATAGCAACAGGTGATACTGAAAAGGGTAACCAACGTCTGTCTGATATTTTAGGTCAGCGTAATTTCTACAGTGTTGCGGCGGCAAAGCAGTTAGGTAAACCGATTCAATATCCAACCTCTACGTTGAAATACAACCCAGAAACAGTGAAGCCTTTTGGTACTTCACTGACTCGTATCGATGAACTCATCACTCGCGATAAAATTGCCGCAGCCAAAAGTGAATGGCGCTGGCTACTGACCAATGCTGATAAAGAGCAAAAAGAGATGCTGGCCGCTTACGCTGCGACACAGCGTTGGAATCACTTCACTGTCATTGCCAGTATTTCCGCGAAAATGTGGGATAACATTGCATTGCGTTTCCCGGTCGCCCATAAGTGGTGGTTTAACTTCTACGCAGAGAAGCATGATATTGACCCAATCACCCTGATGTCTCTAGCAAGACAAGAGAGTGCGATGGATTCTGAAGCTCGTTCTCCAGTTGGTGCTCGTGGTGTTATGCAAATTATGCCAAAGACAGCGCAATACACAGCGAACAAGCATAAGATTAAGTACAAGGGTAGCGATGACCTTTACGATGTCGGCAAGAATATCGAAATTGGTAGCCACTACTTAGATGGCTTGCTTTCTCAATATGACAACAACCGTATCTTTGCTTTTGCTGCTTATAATGCAGGTCCAAGCCGTGTGAAACAATGGCGTTCTCGTAGTGATGAAAAGCTTGATGCCTTTGCTTTTATTGAGATGATTCCGTTCAAAGAGACACGCGGCTACGTTCAGAACATCTTGATGTTTGAGACTTACTATCGAGATATCTTGGGGGAGCAGGGTGAGTTTTTGGCTCCCCATGAGGTGAAAACTAAATACTAGAGGCCGATAAGACCTGAAACTGAGTGACAATCGAAGGCAGTGAGTGCGAACCATTTCCGCTTACTGCCTTTTTACATTGGATCACATCCAGTATTTCGGTATAAAGTGGTAAACGCTTTCAATCGATAAGCGACTCTTTAAAGTCTGAATTTAAAAGTAAGTGTAGAGATATGGCATCACAACCTGAATATGATAACTGGCAACAACTCATGGATTTAGTTAAGACAGCGGTTGAGAAAGATCAGCATGAACTGTTGTTGACCATGATGATGACGCCCGATGAGCGAGATGCTCTGGTTGCTCGAATTAATATTTTTTGTGAGCTAATGAAAGGTGAAATGTCTCAAAGACAAGTCAGCCAAATGTTGGGAGTCGGCGTGGCAACCATCACCAGAGGCTCGAACGAGCTCAAGGCAAAATCAGAACAAGAGAAAGCGGTTATTGCCGATCTACTGCTTAAGTAATACTGGGCTGAAGCTATCACTGAATAGTGAGAGTGCGAATTGAAAAAACGCTAACGGATAGTTAGCGTTTTTTAGTTTCTAGAGCTTACAATCGAGCTGCTAGAGAGCTTGAGAAGCATTCATTGGTTAAGCTGGGAAATGTTCAGGGTTCACAAATGGGATCAGCGCTAAGATTAACGCTTGGTGATAGACCGAGCTACGTGAAAGCTGGTTATGTGTCAGTAAACCAATTGCTCCACCTTTTTGTTTGATATTGTCAGTACCAAACACTTCATCCATCACATCCCCAAGTTCGTTAGCGTGTTCTAGCTTTTCAAGAACGGCTGGTGGCAACATCAGGCTTGCCGAGCGAGACTCTCCACGTTGACCATTTGATTCAATCACCATCCAAGCAAACGTGACACCGCCTTCGATTCCCGCTTCTAACCCGACATAGAAATCCGCATTAAGTTGCTGTTGTGTCGCATTGTGCACACGGTTCACTGCACCTTGATAGGTTTCATCATTACTCATAGGCTGATCGGCAACACCACTTGGCACACTTACACCCGTGAACTCAAACTCGGTGTTGGGAAATGCAGAGACAAAAGCACTTTTGACAGCATTGATCTTAGCGGGGTTTAGCGAGGCGATGATGACAGATTTCATGTGTTCGATTCTTATAGTCGGTTGATTCAGTTGGTACGTGTTAATCGTTCTGTTGGTGTTTAAATCGCTGTTGGTGTTCGTGATACCAATCATTTAGCTCATTAAGAGGCATAGGTTTACCAAAGTAGAAGCCTTGCAGCATGTCGCAATGCGCGTCTTGTAGCCATTGGTGCATCTCTTTGGTTTCGATACCTTCAGCAGTCACGGTTTTACCTTGAGCGTGACACAGTCCGATCACGGGTTTAACTATGTTCTGATTATCTGTTTCGATCAAGGCTTCCAAGAAACCTTTATCCAATTTGATTTTTTGCGTCGGGTACTCAACCAATTGAGTTATGGATGTATAGCCCGAACCAAAATCATCAATAGCTAATCGGTAGCCCATTCGAGCGAGTTCGTTGAGTAGCGGAAAGCCATGCGAATTTGAATAGAAGGTCTCGGTGATTTCAAAATCAATCAAGCTTGGTGGAATGCCATTAATCTTGGCATGTTGCTCAATGAAATCTGCGAGGTGCGTAGTCTCTATCCCGGCCGAAGATAGGTTGATGGACAGCTGAATTGAGTGATCAAATTGAGCCTGAAGCTGATGGAAAGAAGCAAAGGCATTCTCGATAACCCAGCGATCGACGAGTTCGAACAGCCCTGTTTGCTCAGCAATTGGAATAAACTCATTGGGAGCTACTGTACCAAGCTGTTCTGACTCCCAACGTAGCAGAACTTCAACTCCAATTACGTGGTGCCCTGCAGCATCCATATATGGCATGTAAACGAGTTTAAACTCTTCATCAAAGTTCTGATCTCTCAGAGCTCGCTCAATATTGGCTTGACGTTGAATGGTTTTATCCAAGTCTAACGAGTAATCCGCGAACTGGTTCTTACCAGCATGTTTCGCTTGGTACATGGCGGTGTCAGCGTTTGAGAGTAGCTTTTCGATGGTATGCCCATCATTTGGATAGGTCGCGATACCAATACTCACTGTGATTGGAAAGCTTCCTGAGTCGGTGATAAACCCTTTTTGCAGCGGAGCGAGTAATTTTTCCGAGAGCTGATGCGCAATATTGTCGGCATTCGCTGGGGCATTGATATAGATAACAAACTCATCGCCCGACAAGCGCGCAGGCATGCAGTGAGCGTTGTCTCTTTCTTGATATTCACTACAGAGCTTTGTGATGCGCTCAGCAAAGGAGACGAGAATCGAGTCCCCAATTTGGTGTCCGTATTTGTCGTTCACAAACTTGAAGTTGTCTAAGTCGAGATAGAGCACCCAGGTATTGGTTTTCGAGTCAGGGGCTGGAAGAGATTGCTGAACAAACGACTGAAATTGCAGTCGGTTGGGGATCTGGGTCAGTTGGTCATTCTCTGCCAACACTTTGGTTTGTTGGTAGGTATTGTCGAGCTCTTGATACATGTCGTAAAAGCGTTGTGATAAGCGGCCTAATTCATCATTTGTACCTAAGCGTTCAATGTTCTTTCTTTGCTTTTTTTCGACCTGTTGCAGCTGCTTATCCAAACGTGTGATTGGATTGATTACACAGCGAGATAAAAGCATGAGCAATAAGCCCATACTGACAAAAGCAGAAAGAGCAAACGACACGCTGAGCTCATTCCAGATGGATTTGAGTTTGTTGTCCAACAAAAAATGAGCGGGATCGAGTGTTGCGTAAAATTCAGGCCCTAGTTTTACTGATTGAGTTAAGCCATTTCCTAGGGATATCGGCTCATCGGTAAAGAAAAGGCTGGTTTGATAGTCAAACTCTATCTGTTTTCGTAGTGAATTAAACTTATCGAGAGAAACAGATACGACGAGAAAAAACACATCGTTGAGTTGTTCGCTTATCGGAGCGGAAACGCTCTTTTTATCGAGTACTTCATAGTGAACAAGCACACCTTCACCTTGTGAGTTTTGGATGTAGTCAGTACCCGAAGTTGCTCGTTTTTCTTGATATTGATGTTCAACGAACTCTAAGACTTTAGGATCCATCCCTGCAAAGGGATCTCGGCTATTTTCGGCGTAATAGCTGACGGTGCGATCACTGTCTAGCAGAGCAAGTCCGGTAAAGCTGTAGTCGCCATCTTGCAATAACTTAACGGTTTCGTGCAGGTCATCGATGAGTGCGAGCTCTTGGCTAGGGTTCTCTTCAGCCAAGAAGAAGCGTTTAATCATGTCACTTTTAGTGAGCGCGTAAGAATAGCTGTTCAGAAACGAACGTGACTGGCGAAAGTGTCCGGCCAGTTTTTCCATGCTTAATTGCAGAGCGTTGTCTTCGCGTTTGATGAAGCTGTTTTTTTGAGTTGAGTAGATGATATAGCTGGAAGCCGCAGTACTGATCAGTATTACGGGGGCAATCAGAAGTAATATTTTCGTATTTAGCTTCATGGCTATTCACAACATGGTTTATAAATTTGAGCGCGTAAGTTTATGTTACTTGGAGTGAGCTCGCTATTAATTACACGTTGTACGGTGCTTTCCTGTGAAGGCGGTAAGGTTTTGTCTTTATTGATAAAAAAGCCACTAATGAGTTTTCTATTAGAAAAGCGTAGGGCTACTTAAAGGGGAGGTGGCGTAGAGCGATAAACCAGTGATTAGAGGCTAGGAAATGCCAAAGAGAGCGTTGTTACTAAATGATATGTGTACTTATTGGTGATTTAAGTATTTGGCCTACCATAGGCCAAATACTTATATTGGCTGAAAGCGTTATTCGTTCTCGGCTACGACAGCTTAACCTGAGTCGCTTTGATGTTTTCGCTTGGGTAGCAACCAAGGACTTTTAAGTGGCGAGTAATGGCCGTCAGCTCGGTGATCGCTTGCTGCATATTATCCGAGTCTAGGTGTGCTTCTAAGTCTACATAGAACATCTCTTCCCAAGGGTTACCCATAATCGGACGAGACTCTAGCTTAGTCATGTTGATACCTAAGCGTTGCAGAATCAGTAGTGTCTCTACTAATGAACCAGCCTCTTGTGAAGTCGACATAATTAGTGTCGTCTTCGCTGGAATTTGTGTTGATACTTCAACTGGCTTGCGTGCTACCACGATGAAACGCGTGTGGTTCTCTGTCTGATTTGCAATGTTACCTTGGATTGGCTGAAGCCCGTAAAGCTTACCGCTCGATGCGTTACCAATCGCCGCGACATCATCACCGTCCAGATCTTTCACCTTTTTCATGGCGTCAGCTGTGCTGGCACAAGATTCAAGGGTGACATCTTTAAGTCGGCTCAAGAACTCACTGCATTGTTGATGAGGTTGTGGGTGAGAATAGAGGGTTTTGATGTCTTCTAAACGGATATCATTTTTAGCAACTAGGCAGTGCTCAATTGGTTGAGATAGCTCACCTACGATATAAAGCGTCGTGTGTTGAAGCAGGTCGTACACTTCGTTAATAGAACCTGAGCTGGTGTTCTCAATCGGCAATACACCGTAATCTGCATGTCCAGACTCTACTGTTGAGGCAACCTCTTTGAAATGGCTACAGTTTAGCTCAATCAACTCCATATTCTTGCGGCTGAAGTATTCGCGGCTTGCAAGGTGCGAGTAAGAGCCTTTAGAACCCAGGAACGCCACACGAGCCAAAGGTTTACGGCTTTGTGGATTTGCGAGGTTTTGTAAGTATGACTGTTGCAGGAGAACTGAATCTTCAATGATGGTGTGAAACAGCTTAGTAATGTACTGAGCGTCCAGTTCGTATTTGTCTTTACCGTTGTTAATCAGTTTAACTAACAGTTGTTGTTCTCTTACTGCATCACGAACTGGTTTTGATGTCTCTACCTTGCTTTTAGCCACTTCGATACTTAGCTTGCGACGTTCTGAAAGTAGCTTCAGTAGTTCGTCATCTAAATCATTAAGACGAAGGCGGATATCATCCAGTGAAATTGAGCGGTCAGTCATAAATGTGTCCTTATAAAAAAGCCTCCCTAGTTTGGGAGGCTTTTTGTTCGTTTTTGACTTGTTTTTCTAAAACGACTTAGCCTCCGGTTTACGGAAGAAAAAAGAAGTCAAAAATAAACAAAGATTGAGTTTGCATAAAAAGTGATTGTTTTATGAATGTTTAAACACAATAAGCAAGCGAGCTACGAGCGTCAAGCAAAAAAATAGCGCCCTGAGGCGCTATTTTTTAATCTGTTATCTTTCCTTATTCTACTTCAGCTTCTAGCTCTTCGATTTCAGGCTTTTCAGCGCGGCGCGCTTCTGGTTTATGGCGTAGCTTGTTGAGTTGACGCTCTAGTTTTTGTTCTACTTCGTTGATAGCCACGTAGAGGTCGTCATGGATTGATGAAGCTACAAGTTGTCCTTTTGGTACAGTGATTACCGCTTCAAATTTCTTCTTCTTGTTTGGCTCTTCACTAAAGCTCGCTTGGCAACCAATGATGTCTACTTGCCATTTATCCAGCTTTTTAAATTTGCTTTCTATGTGATCACGGATTGCAGAGGTAATGTCGATGTTTTTACCAGTGATGTTCATTTTCATAGAAGTTTTCCTCTGTTGTATCCCTCATGGGTTAACTTCAGATTACGACTTTTGGAAATTGGTAATGTGATCTAGATCTTGTTTTGGTTGGGTGGAATGAGCATTAAAATCAAATGTGATCTTACGCAAGTCTTGATATCTTTTTGGCGAAAAATGCTTGTTATCCTTATGAAAAACGATAAGTTGGAGGCAAGGCTTCGCTAAAAATTAAATCAGTTTTTAGGGGCGTCTTACAGCTTACAGAAAGTGTTTGATGGATATTTATCCAAAAGTATTTTGTGATCTAGAGCACGTGACACTTATCGCTAGGTAAGCTTCCTCAGAATTAGACAAACAAAAGCCGCATAACTTTGCTTATGCGGCTTTTGTGTTTTTGTCTTTACTCAATGTCTTTTCTTGCCTGACTGGAGTTTAAAGTCGCTCTAATCATTCGTTTTGAGCAATCTCGCTGTGCCGTTCTCTCTAATCGCATTGATTGCTTCTAGCTGTTTATATATGACGAAGTAGCGATTGATATTGGCAACGTAGGTGACAGGCTCTTTACTGACGTATTTACGAGTAATGATCTCTACGTTTTTAAACCAGATATTCGGGTTGTAGCCTTTCTTCTTCGCAAGGTTCCTCATCTTTCTGATCTTAGCAGGGCCTGCGTTATAGGAGGCGAGAGTAAAGTAAATCTGGTTATCTGGAGTAATGGCAGGGTCATCAAAATATCTATCTTTAATGAAGCGCATGTACTTTACGCCAGCATGGATGTTGTTATCGACGATGTGGATATTCTTGATGTTGACGTTTTTGTCTCTCGCAGTGCTAGGGAGAACCTGCATCACTCCGATGGCACCTCGGTGGGAGACTCTGCTTTGATCTAGTCCAGACTCTTGGAAGCCTTGCGCAGACATCATCAAAGGGTCGAATTCATACTTACTCGAATACTTTTCAAAAACATCCGCCAGTTTAGCAACACGATCGACTTTGTTCGGGTTGAGCGCGCGACCTAACCAACGAGTATTATCGATGTATTTCTTATAGATCACGTTTCCAAGCAGGGTACCTGTTCGAGCTGTCTTGACGTATTTGTTTATCTCTTTCTTTAGCTGAGGGCTGTCTTTTCTTAACGCCCACGCTATTTGACCATTTTCGCGTAAAGGTAAGTCGTGATGGACTTGAATGTTTTCCATCACATCGATCCAGAGTTTCGCTTTGTGGCTGTCTAGAATCGTACCTTGAATATAGCCTTGGTTAACGAGTTCGATCAGTTCGTAGTCTTGCAGTGACTCTTCGATGAAGTGGACATGCAGTGGCGGTAAACCCAGTGCGTTGAGTTCTTTATTGACCCTTTGCACGCTTTCGAAGTAACTAGAGCTGGCCCGAATCCATACTTCCTTACCACTAAGCTGCTTGATCTCGGTGATCGCTTCTGAATTCTTGCCTGTAATAATGAGCTCTTTACCGTCTTTAATCATAGGATCTGAAAAGTCGATTACCTTTAATCGCTTATCTGTGACGGTCAGGTTTGCAACAGCAACATCGCCATAGCCTGACTGTAAAGAGGGGAGCAGGTCATCCCGCTGCACAGGAATAATTTGAACGTTCAGGTAAGGGTGCTTCTTACGAAGACTTTTTTCGAAATGGTAAAGCATCTCGGCAACGATGCCTTTGGGCTTGCCATCTTCTATATAGTAGAAACCGAGGTCAGCAGAGACGAGCACTCTCACCGTTCCTTTGGTTTTGAGTACATCGAGGTCCCCCATGTAAGGCTTATTGCTTAATGGCGAGAGTTCTAATGCGTGGGAAAATTGGCTAAATAGCACGATCCCAATAAATAAAAACAACCTACTCACATCCACACTCCATGTTGATGTTTTGTTAAAAGTTATTTATTGAAGATACCGTGTATTGTGCGATTCATCAAGTTCGTGGAATGGGTTTAAAAAAAGCGCGCTAATGAATTAGCGCACTTTTCAAGTCATGAACGAATGGTTGGCTAAGGTAGTGGATTTAGCTCAATCAAGGCTTCTGTTCTTTGAACCGCATCCTCAAGGCCAAGCTGTTTGTAGGCCTCTAGCTGAATTTTTAGAGACTTACGCGCAGCGATAGTATCTGGGTAAGTCTTTTGCAGTTCTTGCGTTCTATTGATTGCAGCGATCCAAGCTTCACGACGCAGATAGAAATCTGCCGTTGCTAGGTCGTAATCTGCCAAACGGTTTTTAAGTGCGAACATGCGTTTTTGTGCATCTTCTGCGTAAGGGCTTGCAGGGAAGCGCTCTAGTAGTCGTTTGAAATCAGCAAAAGCGAGTTTTACTGGCTCAGGATCTCGGTCGCTACGATCGATATTAAAAATATCGTGCATAAAGTTTCTGTCTTGTGCCATGTGCGTTAGGCCGCGCATGTAAAGAACCCAGTCTTGTTTTTCGTGAGTTGGGTTTAAACGCAAGAAACGTGAAATGGTCGCTAGGCCAAGTGCTAGGTCATCATTTTTGTAGTAAGCGTAAATCAGGTCTAGCTGTACTTGTTCAGAATAGGCGCCGAAAGGGTAACGAGAGTCTAGGGCTTCTAGCTTTTCAATGGCAGAAAGCCAGCTACCACTTTGCAGCGATTCTTGCGCCTCAGAGTAGAGAACCGATGGCGGTACATCTGGCACTATCTCTTCGGTACTTGAACAACCAGCCAAGAGTGATACGGCTAATAGACCCGCTAAAGTAAGGTGTTTCATGTCAGGCGTCGATTCCTTGAATTAAATATTTCGTAAGCTTCCGTTACTTTCTAACCAGTAACAGATACAATGATGCAATTATTCTATTTTATCCATACTAATGGGTATTAGTCTCACGGTTTTTAAAAAAGTTCGATATGGCTCAGCAGATCACATTAACAGACACAGTAAAAAGCAGCCAGTTAGGTCAACGTTTAGACCAAGCTGTCGCTGAACTATTTACCGATTTTTCTCGCTCTCGTATTAAAGAGTGGCTTCTTGACGGCAAAGTCCAAGTGGATGGCGAAGTTATTACCAAGCCACGCGTTAAGGTTATGGGCGGAGAAGAGATCATCTTACAAGCTGAACTTGAAGATGAAGAGCGCTGGGAAGCACAAGACATTCCTCTAGACATTGTCTTTGAAGATGAACATCTACTGGTGATCAACAAACCACGTGATTTTGTTGTTCACCCAGGAGCAGGTACGCCGGATGGAACCGTGCTAAACGCGTTACTGCACCACTACCCACAAATCGCTGAAGTACCTCGTGCAGGTATTGTTCACCGTCTCGATAAAGACACAACAGGTCTTATGGTTGTTGCTAAAACAGTACCAGCTCAGACACGTCTTGTTCGTGCATTGGCTAAGCGTCGTATTACTCGTGAATACGAAGCGATTGCAATCGGCAAAATGACCGCTGGTGGCATGGTAGAAAAAGGCATTAGCCGCCACGCAACCAAGCGTACTTTGATGGCTGTGAATGAAACGGGTAAGCCAGCGGTAACTCACTACCGCGTTGCTGAACACTTCCGTGAACATACACGTATTCGTCTACGCCTAGAAACGGGTCGTACTCACCAAATCCGTGTACACATGTCTTACCTTCAGCATCCACTGCTAGGTGATATTGCATATGGCGGTCGTGCACGTATTCCAAAAGGCGCATCAGAAGAACTAACGAAGATGATTCGTGCTTTTGATCGTCAAGCACTACACGCGGTTATGCTTAAATTTGTTCACCCAATTACGGGCGAAGAAGTTGAGTTCCACGCACCTGTGCCAAATGACATGGTTGTGATGGCTGAAGCACTACGTGTTGATGCTCGCGATAACCTAGAAGAAGACATTTAATTATGTCGATGATCATCCCTAACTGGAACGCACCAAGTAACGTGAAGGCCTTTGCTTCGACGCGTGTTGGTGGTTTTTCTGCTGATGCATATCAAGGGCTAAACCTCGGTATGCATGTTGGGGATGATGCTTCACTTGTTGAACGTAACCGAATGTGGCTTACGCAACACGCTAACATGCCCGCAGCTCCGGTATGGCTCAACCAAACACATTCTACTGATGTGGTTACGGTTTTAGATCCAACAACCAATGTTCTCGATGCTGATGGAGCTTTCACCACTGCGAGTGGCGTGGTTTGTTCAGCGATGACGGCGGATTGTTTACCAGTGATTCTTACTGATACTAAAGGCACTCAAGTTGCTGCAGTTCATGCCGGATGGCGTGGTCTTGCTGGTGGTATTCTTGAAAATGCAGTCGCAAAGTTTTCTAATCTCAGCTCTGACAACCAGCTCATTGCTTGGCTAGGCCCTGCGATTGGCAAACAAGCCTTTGAGGTTGGTGATGATGTGTTAGAAGCTTTCGTTGGTTTCGACCCTCAAGCCAAGCTTGCATTCAAAGCGAAAACTGAACTGGGCAAATGGTTAGCGAACATGTCTCAGCTTGCTACACAACGACTTACTAAAGTGGGTGTTTCGCAAGTGACGGATTCGAACCTTTGTACTTTTGCCGATTCCGACGCTTTCTATTCTTATCGTCGAGATGGCGTTACTGGCCGTCAGGCTACCTTTATTTGGCTAGAGTAACGTTTAGTCAGTGTCCGCTTTTATCCAGCGCAATTATATTTTTATATAAACTCTATTCTTCATTCCTATCCCTTGAAAATCCGCGTTACCGTATCCATCTTCTAACCATAAGATAAACATATCTAAGAGTAGGAAGGTTGGCATGCGTCTCGATCGATTCACTAGTAAATTTCAAATTGCGATATCTGATGCTCAGTCGCTCGCATTAGGTCGTGATCACCAATATATAGAGCCTGTACACCTAATGGTGTCGCTATTAAATCAAGATGGTAGTGCGATTCGTCCATTACTTACCATGTTGAATATTGATGTGGTTCAGTTGCGTTCAAAACTAAGCGAAATATTAGACCGTGTACCGAAAGTAAGCGGTATCGGTGGTGATGTTCAGCTTTCGAATGCAATGGGTACTCTGTTCAATCTATGTGACAAAGTGGCACAAAAGCGCCAAGACACATACATTTCTTCGGAAGTCTTCCTACTTGCCGCAATTGAAGATAAAGGTCCTTTAGGTAACCTGCTTAAAGAGCTAGGTCTTACTGAGCAAAAATTATCTCAAGCTATCGAGCAGGTTCGTGGTGGTCAAAAAGTTGATGACCCAAATGCCGAAGACCGACGCCAAGCATTAGAGAAATTCACCATTGATCTGACTGAAAGAGCAGAGCAAGGCAAGCTCGACCCTGTTATCGGTCGAGATGACGAAATCCGTCGTACCATCCAAGTACTTCAGCGTCGTACTAAGAACAACCCAGTAATTATTGGTGAACCAGGTGTAGGTAAGACAGCTATCGTTGAAGGCTTGGCTCAGCGCATTATTAATAATGAAGTGCCGGAAGGTTTAAGAGGCCGACGCGTACTGTCATTAGACATGGGCGCTTTGGTCGCTGGTGCTAAATACCGTGGTGAGTTTGAAGAGCGTTTGAAGTCAGTTCTCAATGAGTTGTCTAAAGAAGAGGGCAATATCATTCTCTTCATCGATGAAATTCATACCATGGTCGGCGCTGGTAAAGGTGAAGGCTCTATGGATGCGGGTAACATGCTGAAACCAGCATTGGCTCGTGGTGAACTCCACTGCGTTGGCGCAACGACCCTTGATGAATACCGTCAGTATATAGAGAAAGACCCTGCGTTAGAGCGCCGTTTCCAAAAAGTGCTTGTCGATGAACCAACGGTTGAAGATACGGTGGCAATTCTTCGTGGTTTGAAAGAACGTTATGAACTTCACCATCATGTAGAAATTACCGATCCTGCTATTGTCGCTGCAGCAACACTATCTCACCGATATGTTTCTGATCGTCAACTGCCAGATAAAGCCATTGACCTGATTGATGAAGCCGCATCGAGTATTCGTATGCAGATTGATTCAAAACCTGAATCTCTGGATAAACTCGAGCGTAAGATCATTCAGCTTAAGATCGAGCAGCAAGCGCTGACTAATGAGAACGATGAAGCCAGTGAAAAGCGTCTTCGCACCTTACAAGCGGAGCTTTCAGATAAAGAACGTGATTTTGCTGAACTTGAAGAAGTGTGGAACGCTGAGAAAGCAGCATTGTCTGGCACGCAACATATCAAATCAGAGCTAGAACAAGCTCGTATGGATATGGATTTTGCAAGACGTGCTGGTGATCTAAATCGAATGTCTGAACTGCAATATGGTCGTATCCCAGAGTTGGAGAAGCAACTAGACCTTGCTACTCAAGCTGAAATGCAGGAGATGACTTTATTACGTAATAAGGTTACTGACGCAGAAATTGCAGATGTTTTATCAAAGCAAACGGGGATTCCGGTTTCCAAGATGTTAGAAGCAGAAAAAGAGAAGCTTCTCAAGATGGAAGGTGTTCTGCATAAGCGAGTTATTGGCCAAGGCGAAGCGGTAGAAGTGGTTTCGAATGCGATTCGTCGTAGCCGTGCTGGTTTATCGGATCCGAATAAGCCAATTGGTTCGTTCCTATTTCTTGGCCCAACAGGGGTAGGTAAAACGGAGCTTTGTAAAACGCTCGCTAACTTCATGTTTGATAGTGACGATGCAATGGTACGTATCGACATGTCTGAATTTATGGAGAAACACTCTGTTGCTCGTTTAGTTGGCGCACCTCCTGGCTATGTTGGTTATGAGGAAGGTGGCTACTTAACGGAAGCTGTGCGTCGTAAACCATATTCAGTAATCTTGTTAGATGAAATTGAGAAAGCGCACCCAGATGTTTTCAATATTTTACTTCAGGTTCTTGATGACGGGCGCCTAACCGACGGACAAGGTCGTACGGTCGACTTCAGAAATACGGTCGTGATCATGACATCAAACTTGGGCTCTTCAAGAATCCAAGAAAACTTCAATACGCTTGATTACCAAGGCATCAAAAATGAAGTGATGGAAGTGGTCGGTAAACATTTCCGACCAGAGTTTTTGAACCGTGTTGATGAAAGCGTGGTATTCCATCCACTAGGTCAAGAGCACATTCAATCAATTGCTTCTATTCAGCTTCAACATTTGAGCAAGCGAATGGAGGAGAATGGATATGAACTTGAGGTGTCGGAAAAAGCACTGAAGCTAATTTCTCAAGTTGGCTTTGATCCAGTATATGGAGCAAGACCTCTGAAACGAGCGATTCAACAAAGTGTCGAGAACCCATTAGCGAAAGCGATACTTGCCGGAAAAATTAACCCGGATAAAAAAGTGCAGCTACTAGTTAATAACGACAGAATTATTGCTCACCAGTAATTGGCGCCGAAACAATAGGTACGATTCGCTAAATTTAGGCGAAATCGTACCTATTTCGAACGCTTTGTATAAATACTATTCGAACAGTCGCCAGTGGCGGCTTTTTTTCGTTTTAAGCCTTGTGCACAAGATTATTCTCTCTATAATGCGCCTCCGTTGTCAGGGATAACTAAGCAGTTTGAACAAAGCAACGAAACGGCAAATAAGCATTTAAGATGCTTAAAAAATTAGCAGGAAAAAGTGTTTGACACTGAATCCCAATTCGCTAGAATGACCGTCCACTTCGAAAGGCTCCTTACTGAAAAGGAACGCTTAAGAAGTTAAGCTCTTTAACAATTTAAACCTATCAATCTGTGTGGGCACTCGTTGATGAATATCAAAAATTGATTCTTAGGAATCACATTGATTTCAATGAACTGAGTGACCAATTCGAATCGAAAGATTCGGCACAGTCAATTCAAAATTACTTAGCTTTTTATTAAGCGAAGAGAATGTAATCAGTATTCATTGAGTCGACAAAATCTTAAATTGAAGAGTTTGATCATGGCTCAGATTGAACGCTGGCGGCAGGCCTAACACATGCAAGTCGAGCGGAAACGAGTTATCTGAACCTTCGGGGAACGATAACGGCGTCGAGCGGCGGACGGGTGAGTAATGCCTAGGAAATTGCCTTGATGTGGGGGATAACCATTGGAAACGATGGCTAATACCGCATAATGCCTACGGGCCAAAGAGGGGGACCTTCGGGCCTCTCGCGTCAAGATATGCCTAGGTGGGATTAGCTAGTTGGTGAGGTAATGGCTCACCAACTAGCTAATCCCACCTAGGCATATCTTGACGCGAGAGGCCCGAAGGTCCCCCTCTTTGGCCCGTAGGCATTATGCGGTATTAGCCATCGTTTCCAATGGTTATCCCCCACATCAAGGCAATTTCCTAGGCATTACTCACCCGTCCGCCGCTCGACGCCGTTATCGTTCCCCGAAGGTTCAGATAACTCGTTTCCGCTCGACTTGCATGTGTTAGGCCTGCCGCCAGCGTTCAATCTGAGCCATGATCAAACTCTTCAATTTAAGATTTTGTGACTCAACGAATACTGACTTCAAAACTACTGTGTAATTTTAAAGCTATTATCATTCCAACAGAATGATAATGAATTGACTGTGCCGATAATAAATTATCGATTGGTCACTCAGTTCATTGAAATCAAGTTGAAACNGCGTTCAATCTGAGCCATGATCAAACTCTTCAATTTAAGATTTTGTGACTCAACGAATACTGACTTCAAAACTACTGTGTAATTTTAAAGCTATTATCATTCCAACAGAATGATAATGAATTGACTGTGCCGATAATAAATTATCGATTGGTCACTCAGTTCATTGAAATCAAGTTGAAACCGGAGTTTCATTTTTTGATATTCATCAACGAGTGCCCACACAGATTGATAGGTTTAAATTGTTAAAGAGCTTTGCTATCAACGCTTTAGCGTCGAAGCGGATGCGTATGATACGCGATTGACTCTGTAAGTCAACATAAAACTCTAAGTTTATTTAGAACTTTATGGTGACTTGCTTAGATTCTAAGCAAAGTCGAAATTAAAGCCTGGCGATGTCCTACTCTCACATGGGGAAGCCCCACACTACCATCGGCGCTATTGTGTTTCACTTCTGAGTTCGGCATGGAATCAGGTGGGTCCACAATGCTATGGTCGCCAAGCAAAATTTTAAAATTCGGAAAGCTGTTGCTTGTTCTCTTCAAACTCATTCAAGCGTTTGTATCTTTGAGTCCATCAAAACCCCTTGGGTGTTGTATGGTTAAGCCTCACGGGCAATTAGTACAGGTTAGCTCAACGCCTCACAGCGCTTACACACCCTGCCTATCAACGTTCTAGTCTTGAACAACCCTTTAGGACGCTTAAAGCGTCAGGGAAAACTCATCTCAGGGCTCGCTTCCCGCTTAGATGCTTTCAGCGGTTATCGATTCCGAACTTAGC
>NZ_JAKEUW010000038.1:0-47948 GCF_022398115.1 Vibrio sp. Isolate22
CATGGATAGCCTCGGCTTCAAGACCGCAAAGGCATTTAGCCTCAGAGTTAGGTTTAAGAGTCAGTGTAATAAGTGATGCTGTCTGGTGAGACTTTACTATTTTAAAGCCTTCCCAGAATGAAGATAGGAAAGTATGATTCGGCATGAAAACGGTAGTTTGTGTATGATTTTTGTTTGGCGACTAAACCATATCACTTACTACCGTTTTTGTTTTTAGTTCCCGCTAATCCGCGATGAACCTTTTTTTATTCACCGGGTTAATCAACCACTGGATTATCGAATATCAAATTTCGACTCCGCGCCTCTCTCATAGTTGAAGCGGAACCACTTATCGATATCATCACAAATACCAAGATAAGTCTCACCGCGGCGCCCTAAAGCTCTTGGGTTCTGAGAACAGTATTGTGCCTTACCAACCTCATAACCTTGGTCATAAGCGGCATACAAATTAGCGTCAATTGACGGTGACGAGGCAGCTTCTGCCAAGCTAGCTTCCGTCTGCTTGGTTTTTCCTTTGAGTGCCATTTCTTCACCAAAACTCTGCCAATCGGTTGTGTTCATAGACGTTGGTGGCGGAGTTTGCGCACAACCAAATAACATTACTGATAGCACCAATAATAGATATTTCATAATTTCCTCCTGATGGAAAAGACTAGCCTGTACATTAAGACTTCTAGCTATTACGTCAGAATGCTTTCAGTAGTTCATTCACTACAGCGGGTTGTTCCGCTTACACCAGTCACCCGAAAGTATTTCTTTATTAGCTGTTAGATCAAGCTGATACAAATATACCCATGCTAATCCAAATATAGTCTCTATTTGCTCGCGACGATACTCGATAGGCACATCTTCTAGCCGATCGAGCGACTCCAAAACTTCGTCGTTAATCATATAGACCTCCCCAACGACACTTTTCTTTCCAAAAATTATCGCGGGATAAGCACCTAGGTCAAAAAGCGCGTATTCCTCTGGAGTATCAAACCTGCCTAGTAATTTACAGCCCTTTAAATAATGGTGATTGGATTGGCCTTGCCTCAAGGTTCCATAGACAAAAACAAGATGCTTCATAAATCCTCCATACCATTAATACGAGCACGGTAATCAATGGCTGATGCATTACCTAAGTGACTTCAAATAGCTTTATTCGAACTCAAACTGATAAAGGAGGTCTACCGCACTGTCTAAACCAGAGACGGCTTCAACGTAGAGATCCTGCATCAATCGATAACGAACAGTAAACTCACCAAGTGAGTTGAAGATACCCACACCATACTTAACCTGTAAGCCTGGAAGGATGTAGCCGCTTACCGTTACTTGTGAGTCGTCACCAGAGCCTGCGGTATCCAGTTGTAAATCTTGTACACCAAAGGCTTCACCTATCTCTCCAACTACCTTACCGCTCTTCGCTAAGCTCAAACCAATTAAAGTGGTTGTCATAGAGCCGCTCGACTCACCATCGATATCTTGACCACGCAAGATATAGGAAAGAGCATTTGCTTGCGGCATCGTAGGGTCCGAATAAATCTCAATAGCTGGCTCTGTCGCCGGGCCAGTCACTCGAATACCCGCCGTCACATCATCTTGAGTATTGTCAGGATTACGGATCGCATTGATCGCTACGTAAGGCTGGTCTGCTGGTCCATTCATCAAGATCTTACCTTCTTCAATCAATAAGTCCTGACCGAACGATTGGTAGGTACCGTTAACGATGTTGACCTCACCGGTCACAAACGGACCTTGGTCTTTTTGAGCAACATTCAGTTTACCAACCAATTCACCCTCTAGGCCGAAAGCGGACAGCTTAAAGTCATCGCCAATTGAGATATTAATGTTCGTCACGACATCAAATGGAATGGTCGATTCGCCCTCAGGTTGCAGATCTTTATTCAAAATAACCTGATCAGAAGAAACACCAACCGCAGAAGGTGGCAAGTCTTCAACTACAATGCGTCCCCATGGTAATGCAATATCACCGGTAATTTTTGCAAGCTCAGGCGTAACATCAATGGTCATGTCAGGAACGACCTTTACCTTGACCATAGGTGGCACATCCACCATCAATTCATCGGCAAACACCCTAACGTTCGAATGCCATGCTTGAAGATCTTGCCACTCACCGGAGCCTTCAATATCAAGGTGTCCATCTGGCGTTTCTACATTGGCATCCAGCTTTGCACTATAGCCATCAAAGTCGAGGTCAATACGGCCATCTTTCACATCGATTGGGGTAACGTCGCCTTTAACTTGAATGCCGTCCACTGAGAATTGCCCGAACACTTGAGGATGCATCAAAGAGCCTTTTACCTGCAAGTCACTCGCAAGGTCTGCTTTCAACAAGCTATATTCACCTAAAATAGGCTGTAAGAAGTCCAAATGGAAAGTCGTCAACTTAATCGCAGCATCGACCATTTTATCTTGTGCAAGAATATCAGGCAGCGACACCGTACCAGACAGATCACCGTTATCAGACACATCCAATTTGAAGTCTGCGTCTAGCTTGTTGTCTTTCAGTTGAGCATTTAGGGCAACGCTCTCCCAACCGATTGTGATTGGTTCACCAACTTGCTGTACAGCCTGACCTTTTGGCATATCAAGGCTTAACGTGACTTCTGGTTGACCTTGTTCCGACCATTTTGCGTGAGCTTTAACATTCACTAAGCCTTGTAGCTCAGTCTCTTTAGGAACAAAGGCTTTAATCTGATCGAAGTCGAACTGATTAATTGCAATCTTGGCCTCACCCGATTTTCCTGCACGGGTGTCTTCGTCCAGACACACACTCGCACCAGCTTGCTTCCAACAGTGCGCTTGAACATCAGCAAACTGCTTGTCGACATCGGCCTTAATAGAGACAGGTTGATCAAGCACCCAAGGGCCTTGTTGAGTGGTGATTTTTACTCGGTCTAACGAGCCATCCCAAATAAGAGAAGGCTTTTGGATCAACTCACCAGAAATCGCTAAACTTGTCGATACGATGTCGGATATGACATCTAACGTCACAGTGTGCTTTTTCTCACCGCCACTTACCGTCAAGTCGATGCTTTCTACGTTTTGTTCTTGATAGCTCAAGTTATTGGCTTTCAACACCAGATCGGCTTGCGCTTCAGGTAATGGCAATGGAACCACTGAACCATTAAGAGATAGTGACTCTAGTGTTGCTTCGCTATTCCAATCCACCTTATTAACGTTCAGTGTTAGATCGACCTTGGGCTCTTGAGTCGGGCCACTAAGTTGGATGTTACCAATCACTTGTCCTTTCAAGTCTGGAACACTTTTCACAAGCTCAGGGAAGTAGATATCAACGCCCATATCCCATTGCTTATCGAGTTGTCCCTGTGCCTTTATCGAATTCACACCGTGAGCTAAGCTCAAGCCACTGGTTTTCAGTTTAGGCTCACCACTTGCGCTTCGATCTGACGCCGACAGCTGGCCTTCAATATCCAGTGGGTAATCACGCAAGATACCCTCGATATCAAGCTTAGGTAGCTCAATCGCCCAGCCACCAGCCTCAGTCAATTCACCCGAGGTCACTAAGCTACCGCTGATATTACCTTCCG
Source organism: Vibrio sp. Isolate22 (assembly GCF_022398115.1). Taxonomy (NCBI): domain Bacteria; kingdom Pseudomonadati; phylum Pseudomonadota; class Gammaproteobacteria; order Vibrionales; family Vibrionaceae; genus Vibrio; species Vibrio sp. Isolate22. Next base: position 3,555 of record NZ_JAKEUW010000038.1, read on the forward strand.
CTTCAGGCCACTGTAGTCCAGGTTGAATGTCTTTTAGGGATACATCTGCTTGCCAGTTAACAAGTTTTGCCCAGTTAGCTTTTACCGTACCATGGAGCTCACCGCCCAAGGTGTTCAATTTCAATCGCTCAAGCTCTATTTGTTCAGTGGTGCCTTTACCCTGTAAGTCGATGGCTAAGGCTGGAATCTCCTTACCGTCCGCCTCACCTTTAAGCTGAACATTAAAACCATCTAATGAGCCATCAGCCTTGAAGCGTTCAATTTCAGCTTGGTAATCGCTTTCACCATTTAGAGGCCATTGTGCTTGTCCATCTTCTAGCAGTAAATCAAATGGCAACGTCGGCTCTAAAGGTTGCAGTTCTCCAGAGAGCTTGGCTTCTATCAAGTCAGAAAACTGCGAGTCGAGCTGTAGCTTAGCCACACTACCTTGTGCTTTTAGTGATAACTTCTGACCAGCAAGGTCGGTTTCCTTCACCTTAGCGTCCAACGAAAGCTCTAATGGGTAACCATCTTTCAGCTCTACCTTAGTAGAAAGGTTCGCGCTCGCCTGTGGCATGTCGAGTTCAAGGGTGGATACATCAACGGTATTTTTTCCCGCTCGCGCTTCAAGCCCGAGGTGATTAACAACGATTGGCGTCTCTTGCTCTAAAGTGAAACGATTGAGATCAAATCGTTCTAGTACAACCTGTAATGGAATCCAAACCTCAGGCAGCTCTATCGCGGTTTTAATGGCAGATTCAGGCTCAACGGCTTCTGGTTTTGGCTCTTCAGTTGATTCCGCAAGTTTAACTTTTAGATCATTGAACAAGGTTGGCGATACTGTCAGCCTTTCACCTTGCATACTCAAAGCCGTTGAGAACAAGCTCCATTCAACCTCATTACCCAAGATGTTCAGCTTAATATCAGATAAAGCGATACGATTGATGGTGATTGGAAGTGGCGTTTTTACCGACTTAAGAGGTGGCGTTGGCTCAGTCTCTTCTGTAGAGGCAGGAGGAAGCTCAGTAAAAGCAAAATCTAGCCCCTGAATTGCAATGCGATCAACACACAACTTAGGATCGAGTAGACAACGAGGATTAATAGCCAATACCAGTTTTTCCACTTTGGTATCGATATGGAGGCTATCATCTTTGAATTGAACATTATTGAGCGTAAAGCTCGGGAAAAAAGCACCTTTTGTGCTTCCCACTTTAAGTTGTGGCAGAGCTTTTTCAGCACCCCACAGCACAGTGTTTAAGCCAGGGTTTGTAAACAATACAAAACCTAACAGGGCTATTAACAACAGCAAAATCGACGTCAGTGAAATCGACGTCCATTTTATGCACTTGCCCATCACTTTGATCATAACTCTGGTCCTAAACTAAAGTGCAATTGAAACTCATCACCTTTCTTCGCATCTAGACCCCATGCAAAGTCGAGACTGACTGGCCCAACAGGCGACGCCCAGCGTACACCAACGCCAGTACCATGTTTCCACTCTGGTTTATCGTTGAACGCATCACCAATATCGTAGAAAGCTGCGCCCCACCAATTTCCAACGAGACGGTATTGATATTCAACCGAGCTTGTTGCGATGAACTTAGCACCGGTTAATGCACCACTTTCATCTCGAGGAGAGATCGATTCGTAGCCGTAACCGCGGATACTGTTGTCACCACCGGCGAAGAATCTTAGTGAGGGAGACAGTTTCTCAAATTCATCAGCAAAGTTACCACCAAACTGTAGGCGAGTTAGACCACGGTGGTTGTTACCGATACTTCTGATCCAAGCCGTTTGACCTTGAAAACGTACCACTTTGGTTTCCGACAGTAAGGTGTCATCAGCGGCTTCAACCATAATGGTTTGTTTATCGCCCCACATCGGCATCGAGCCACCACGCGTTCGAGTTCGTGAGAAAGAGATACCCGGCAACACGAATTGCGCTAAATCATCCTGCAAACCTTGCTCATAGTTTTCAACCAAGTATCGAATGAAGACAGTACGTTGCCAGCCATTATCAAGACGCCAATATCTCTCTAGCGCTAAGTTCGACTCCAAACTCTTGGTATCACGATTATCTAGGTTCTTCATCCCGTACTTAACTTGGTAATAATCATTAAGCACATCATCTAATGGGATTTTATAAGTCGCGGTGATCGTCTGCTCAGGTTTGGATATCGACAAACTACTATTAAAGCTATGACCAAGTTCGTTAACCCAAGGTTTCTTCCATTTAAGCGTACCTTTAACACCAAGGTCAGTAGAAACACCAATACCCGTTTCAATCTGGTTACGAGCTTGAGGAGCAAGGCTAACCTTCATCGGAATTTCTCGGCCTTCACCTAACTGGCTTAAATCAGGCTCAACAAAAACCGAAGAGAACCAATCCGTATTGGACAAGTTTTGGTTGTACTCACCCACTTTAGTAATCGAATAGGGTTCACCATCTTCAAAAGTCTTGAGAGATTGAACCTTATCGTCCTCGATTTGGCTTCCAGTTACTGTGGTTTTACCGAAGTGGTAACGAATGCCACTGTTGTAATGAAGGCGGACATAAGCACGATTCAGTTCAGGCGCAACCTCTAGCTTGCTAACCTCATATGTACCATCGAAGTAACCTTTAGCTAGACCGAGATTACGTATCGAAGACTTCAAAGAATCGTAATTACCATGATTCAAAATCATGCCTTTAGAGAGCTTACTCTTCGCAATTAAGGCCAAAAAGTCTGGATCATCTTTAGCTTCACCGCTCAGTACGATGTCTGATTCATAGATACGAACAGCCTCTCCCTGCTCAACCGTCACCGTGAGCTCAGTTTCATCTTCAGAGTGGGAAAAAGTAATGGTGGGTTGGTAATAACCTAACGCGTTGAGGGCTTCTTTAATCATAGACTCCAAGCGAGACTGGAATCTTAGTGATATCGCATACTCTTCTTCAGGCACAGCACTCAGATAAGCATCTACGTTATCTTCAAGCGCTCCATCAAGCCCTTTAATTTCAAGGGAAACGTCAGCAAAAGCGAGCGTCGATGACAATAGAGTGCCAATCAGAACTGGTAAAGTTTTTCTTATCATGCTTAATTGGTGAAGAAGTTATCAATACGTTAATAATCAAAAAGAAATAATACCGCTAAAAAGGCATTGAGTCTGTAAGTAATCCTGCAATAACACGGTCTAATTTAAAGACTTATTTAATATGAACCAAGCGTTAATACGCCCACAGTTCACAAAAGCCAACGTGGTCAACGTATGCGAAAAGGAATATGACATGCTAAACAAACAACAACTGGTTTCCGCAGCCACCGCATTACCGGGAAATGCTGCTCCAATTCAAATCACTGAGCGCCATTACGTTAATCAAACTGACTTGCTAGCAGCCCCTATGGGCTCCCAACAAGAGGTGTTGTTAGGCATGGGATGTTTCTGGGGAGCTGAACGTTTGTTTTGGCAATTAGACGGTGTGGTCTCTACATCAGTGGGCTACGCTGGCGGTTACACAGTGAACCCAACCTATGAACAAGTGTGTACCGGACAAACTGGCCATACAGAAGTCGTCCGTGTCATTTTTGATAGCGAGCAAACTTCTCTAGCACAAATACTTGAGACCTTCTGGGAGCGCCATGACCCAACTCAGGGCATGCGCCAAGGTAATGATTTAGGCACACAATACCGCTCTGCTATCTACACCTTTAGTGAAGAACAACAGACCATTGCTGAACAATCTCGACAAAATTATCAAAGAGCGATTACTGCCTCTTTAGGCAATGAGATTACGACAGAAGTTCTACCAGCTGGGAAATATTTTTTCGCGGAAACCTATCACCAACAGTACTTAGCTAAGAACCCTAATGGTTACTGTGGGTTAGGCGGAACTGGTGTTTGTTTCCCTCCGCAATAACGCATGGCAAAAGGCGAAATTCAGAATAATCAAAACTAAAAAAGGGCTTTCGTTAGGAAGCCCTTTTTACGTTTAATCGTTCAAGGTGAGTGCGATTTACAAAAATCAATTACACCGGAAGCGCTGCAATTTTGCCGTTAACTTCTTTAAAAATGGTGAGCTTTTGTTTATCTGAAACTTCAGGAAGCAGTACTTTGCCTTGGTCGAAGCGAAACTCTCCAACACCCTCAATAGCAAACTGGCCTTTGAATAGGACTTTAACGAAACGCGCCACCTGATGTGGGCGGTAAGTAGAAAATTTTCTTAACATATTACAACCTCAATTCCATTTGAGTACTACAGCCACGTACCTGAACACTGGCGAGTTCGAAGCACATTTAATCGCTAATTCCTTTAGCAAACAGCAAGATAATCCGTTGTTTATCTTGGATATTGTTGCATTATACCTTTTGGTAACAAGCCTGCAACTTATTTCTACATCGTACGATAAAAAAGTTAAAGAGGCATTTTTCAGATTTCATATTATACTTCCAATGCAAACCAACAAGCGGAACAAAAATATAATGAAAAACAAAACTCTACTGGCTTTATTAGCCGCAGCCTCTCCACTCTTCGCCAATGCTCACAACTTATCTGTAGGTTCAACTCTTCCTGCCGTTGATGTTAGCAACTATGGTGAAATCGTTCTAAAAGACGGAACTACAGAATATCAAGCTTGGGCAACCAAGGATCTTCTGGGTAAAGTTCGTGTCGTTCAAGCTATCGCAGGCCGCAGCAGCTCAAAAGAGCTTAATGCACCACTGATGGCAGCGATTACAGCGTCGAAGTTTTCAGAAGACAGCTACCAAACCACGACCATTATCAACCAAGATGATGCGATTTGGGGCACAGGCTCTTTTGTAAAATCATCAGCTGAAAGCAGCAAAGAAGAATTTCCATGGTCTTCTATGGTTCTTGATGAAAGTGGCACCGTTGCTTCATCATGGGCTCTAAAAGAAGAGAGCTCAGCGATTATCGTGCAAGACAAACAAGGTAAGATCTTGTTTGTAAAGGAAGGCGCACTTAACGAATCAGAGGTAACGCAAGTTATTGAATTGATTAAAGCCAGCCTTTAATCAGATATTCGCGTCTTTTTAGAGACCTTATCAAAGGATATTGTTATATTGTAACAGTATCCTTTTTTAATTCTGTGGTTAATCATCCTCATGTGGCACAACACACCTAACAATGTGAAATGCAAATCAGGCTTCTTGCTTGGGCTTATGCTCATGCTAAGCGTGTTAGCAGCAACACATATGGTGGATATAGCCCCAGAGCATCACACATCACATCATTGTGAACTGTTTTCAATAAACCAGTTCATTACCTCGCACTCTCTACCACAAATTCCAGAACTCAATTCAGAATTTACAGCCGCTCCCACAGAGTCAGTAACCACGCTACAACGGCTCTACTTTGCTTATTTGGCGCGTTCTCCTCCTGTCAATATCGCTTAATTACCACTACTTTTTAATTAACTTTTATTCAGGAAAAAAACATGAAACCTTCTATTTTAGCCGTTGTTATCGGTATGACTGTCTCTACTACTGCTCTAGCTAATGAGGAGTTCCGTTCTCACGGTGCGCACGTGCATGGCCAAGTTGAAGTAAACATCGCTCAAGACGGACAAGAACTGCTTGTTGAAGTAACAGCGCCAGGTGCAGACGTAGTTGGCTTTGAGCACGCCCCAGAAACCGCTGAGCAAAAGAAAGTGTTTGAGCAAGCTATCGCACAACTGAACAAGCCAGACGAGCTATTTAGCTTTAACAACGCGAACTGTACGCTGAAATTTAAATCAGTGTCGAACACGTTAGAAGGCGATCATGATGAGCATGAAGGCCATGACCACGCTGAGCACGATCATGACGACCACGAAGGCCACGACCATGCTGAACATGATCATGACGACCATAAAGGCCATGACCATGCTGAACATGATCATGACGACCATAAGGGCCATGACCATGCTGAGCACGATCATGACGACCATAAGGGCCATGACCATGCAGAACACGATCATGACGACCACGAAGGTCACAACCACCACGATCATGAAGGTCATGACCACTCTGAAGGTGGCCACGGTGAGTTCACTGTTGAGTACCACTACCAATGTTCAGATGTAGCTAAGCTAGACACAGTTAGCACTCAGTGGTTCTCGAAGTTCAGCAACACCGAAAAAATGACGGTGAACCTACTAACAGATACCGCTCAAGTACAAGAAGTACTTAACGCAGAGCGTATTAGCTTTCGATTCTAATCACTCCTAGATCGGATTAAACGTAAAATAAACAGCCAAGTAAGTGCCTACTTACTTGGCTGTTCAAATCGGTGTGCTATGGGAATTTATGTCACTAACTGCTGTCCAGTAGATACACCGCTTTAATTATTGGAGCTAGCATGTCTTTTGACAGTTCATCACTTGTGGTCAAACTCGAAAATATCAGCTTTCGTTGGAAACCAGAATTACCCCCAACTCTAGAGATCCCTTCTCTGCATATCCAAGCCCAAGAACACCTATTCATAAAAGGGCCAAGTGGCTGTGGCAAGTCAACACTGTTAGGGTTATTGACTGGCATAAACCAGGCAGAGCAAGGCGAAGTCTCTATTCTAGGTCAAGATCTGACTCAGCTAACACCTCGCCAAAGAGACACCTTTCGAGCCGATCATATTGGTTATATCTTCCAACAATTTAACCTTCTTCCTTATTTATCAGTGATCGATAACGTCACGCTTCCTTGCCAATTCTCAAAAACACGTAAGCAGCAAGTCACTGATAGTAAGAACAGTTTGCAAAAAACAGCTCAAGAGCTACTGCTCCGATTGAAGCTACCCCAAGCTTTAATGGATAAGCCAGTGACTGAGCTCAGTATTGGCCAGCAACAGCGTGTTGCCGCTGCCCGTGCTCTTATGGGGCAACCTAAAATAATCATTGCAGATGAACCTACTTCAGCACTCGATCATGACAACCGAGAAGCTTTTATCGAGCTATTGCTAGAGCAAGCCAATCAAGCAGGCTCAACTCTAATCTTTGTCAGCCATGATCCAACATTAGAAAAACTGTTCACTCGCACCATAGATCTAAAAACCGTTAACCAAGCTAAGGTTGTCGTATGAAAGTAATTACTCACTTAGCCCTAAAAAGCGTTCTCAACCGCAAGGCCACGGCTATCCTCACCATTCTGACTGTGGCAGTGTCAGTTATTCTATTACTTGGTGTAGAACGTGTTAGAACCGAAGCCAAGAGCAGCTTTGCTAATACCATTTCAGGCACTGACCTTATCGTTGGTGGCCGCTCAGGTCAGGTAAACCTTCTGCTCTACTCTGTATTTAGAATCGGTAATGCGACCAACAATATCGACTGGAAAAGCTATCAAGAATTTAGCCAGCACAAAGCCGTAAAGTGGGCGATCCCTATTTCATTGGGTGATTCTCATAAAGGTTTCCGTGTGATGGGTACTAACCATAGCTACTTTGAAAACTACCGCTATGGAAGTAAGCAACCACTTACTTTTCAGCAAGGTAAAGAGTTTAATGAGCTATTTGATGTAGTGATTGGTGCCGATGTCGCGAAAAAGTTAGATTACAAGATTGGTGATCAAATCATTCTTGCACACGGTATCAGTGATGTGGCGTTCAGCCGACACGATAACCTACCCTTCAAGATTGTCGGAATACTCGCACCAACAGGAACGCCAGTAGACAAAACTGTGCATGTATCGTTAGAAGCGATCGAAGCGATTCACGTTGGTTGGGAGTCGGGTGCCAACCTAGGGCATACCCCAGATGCCGAAACCTTGAAAACCTACGATTTCCAACCTCAGCAAATCACAGCAATGATGCTTGGACTGAAATCGAAGATTCAAACCTTTGCACTACAACGAGAGATCAATAATTATCGCCAAGAGCCTTTGAGCGCAATCATGCCTGGTATTGCTCTGCATGAATTATGGGGCATGATGTCTGTAGCAGAGCAAGCACTGTTAATTGTATCAGGGTTTGTTGTTGTGGCCGGTTTACTGGGGATGCTCAGCAGCCTACTGACTAGCTTACAAGAGCGACGTCGAGAGATGGCTATTTTGCGTGCGATGGGCGCAAGGCCTCGCCATGTGTTTGGTCTATTGATTAGTGAAGCCAGTGCCCTGACCTTGTTAGGTATCACATTGGGCGTTGCAGTATTGTTTGCTCTAATCGCAGTAGTTGCTCCTATTGTGCAACAAAGTTATGGTATCAACATATCGATATCCGCAATCACACCTCATGAGTGGAAACTGCTTATGTTGGTCCAAGTTGCCGGAATCATTATCGGCTTTATTCCCGCTTTCAGGGCTTACCGTCAGTCATTGTCTGATGGCATGACAATTCGAATCTAAATAGGAAACTACGATGCAACGCAAATTCCTACTGATACTTGGGCTACTGATGTTCCCATTTATGAGTACAGCTCACGCTGAAACACCTCAGAATGAGGAATCAGTATTAACACTCGAATGGATTGATTTAATTCCAGAATCAGAGCGTGCTCAACTTGATTCGTTTGGCATGCCAATGGTTGACCATAACAGCACGGAGAAACCTCAACAGTCGACTCTAGGCGCAGTTCGCCCCGAGCTAAACGGCAGTAAGGTTAAGATTCCCGGCTTTGTGATTCCATTGGAAGGCGATGAGAATATGATCACTGAGTTTCTGTTAGTGCCGTACTTTGGTGCATGTATCCACGTGCCACCACCGCCACCAAATCAAATCATCTACGTTAAGTTTCCTAAGGGAGCGCCAATACAACAATTGTGGGATGTTATCTATTTGGTAGGTACGCTGAAAACAGAATCGATCAGTCACGATCTAGCGCAAACTGGCTATCTGATTGAAGGGACTGCGATAGAAGAATACGACGACATGTAGTCGTTTGGAGGGTGGCTCAGCAATGAGCCGCCGTCACTGAATAAACAAAATTATTCAATAACAGTTTAATAACGATATTGTTCCTCTAAATTACGCAATGTAATTAGATAAATAAGCTAGCACACCCACATAAGTCGCGAGTAATAAACCTATACCAAGCTGCTTTTTCAGCTTGTTATCATTGACTTGATTCATAACTCCTCCTTGATAATTACAACAAATTTAACATTTTATTATCATTATCAAAAGTAAAATTTTGTTGAAGTCTTCAACTCTGCACGCAAAATCTAGCCACCAATCAGATAAAGAGTTACATTTTAGACAGTTAAGTCGTTTCCTAACGGTACTCTTATGTCAGAAACCAAACAGCCAGTGATCATTGAGCATGCTAGCGACACACAGCACAAGCATGAGAAAAAGCCTCATATTGCCGACAGTGCCAGTCGAATGCTGCACATTGCCCAAAGCTTCGGTTTAGATTCCTTAATCAGTCACAGCGAGAAAGCGAGCGATAAAGCCGCCAGCACCCTGATTGAGCGAGCGCTATTACGAGAGAAAAAACGTAAGGAGCTGCGCCAGAAGAACTTAGAGCAGATCCTGAAACTGGCACACTCTTCATGTAAAGATGAAGCGGCTGGCGACCCTGATCAGGATTGGTTATATCGCTTTTTCGACATGGCACAAGAGATCCACAATACCTCAATGCAAAGGCTTTGGGCTCAGGTGCTAAAACGAGAAGTCACCAACCCAGGTTCTACGTCGATGAAGGCACTGCAAATCCTAAAAGACATGACGCCAAAGGAAGCACTGACCTTACAAAGAGCCGCTTCACTGGGTTGTAGTTTTGGTAGCGACAACAGTAAAAAGCTATTGCTTGGCTTTAAGTCTCACGCAGGGCTGTTTAGTTTTGGTAAAAAAGACACCACCAACACCATTAACCTTGGTGGGCATAACCTTCCCTACTCTAGCCTTCTCCACCTGATTGAACTTGGCATCATTCTAGGCACGGAGTTAGAGTCTGGAGAAATCGACTTCGACCCAGCATTACATCTAACGTACCAAGGGAAAAGTATGTCACTGGCGCCGCTATCAAAAGGCGTTAAGTTAGTGTACTACCGATTCAGCCCTACGGGCAATGAGCTATGTGCGCTACTAGGCAATAAACCTAACATGCCTTATTACGACCAATTAATTGCCCTATTGAGCCAGAAATTCACGGTACAAACCGAAGTGAAAAGCAGTGTGAATTACACCGTCTAGATAATAGAGTCTAGGAAGTAGACGGTGTAAAGATTGAAAAGCATTGAGAAGAATGAAGATAATCTAGAGGATAGGTTTCTTGTCTCGGTAGAGTGAGGCTGCACTGCTTTTAGCGGACATGCGCTGCCTTAGTCATACCAACGGTCTCAATTAGCTAAAATGTTACGCTTCTCTAACGCATCAATGCACAGCTCGACCAATTCATCGATCGTCTTCTCTCCTGCAGGTAGATCGATCTCAGGGTTCTGTGGCGCTTCGTAAGTCGAGCTAATTCCGGTGAAATTAGGAATCTCTCCCGCACGTGCTTTCTTATACAAGCCTTTAGGATCACGCTGTTCGCAAACCTCTAATGGCGTATTCACAAACACTTCAAGAAACTCCCCTTCAGGCAGTAAATCGCGTACTAGTTGTCTTTCCGCTTGGTGAGGAGAGATAAACGCAGACAGTACGATCAAACCAGCATCGGCCATCAATTTAGCTAACTCACCGATACGACGAATATTCTCTCGGCGATCTTGCTCAGAAAAGCCAAGATCACTACATAAGCCATGACGAACATTGTCACCATCCAGCAAATAGGTATGGTAACCCAGTTGCGCCAAACGATTCTCTAGCGCACCTGCCACTGTCGACTTACCAGAACCAGACAGCCCAGTGAACCAGAGCACGGCAGGCTTTTGTGATTTCAGATCCGCGCGGAATGCTTTATCAATCGAGTGTTGATGCCACACAACATTCTCATCTTTGTGTTTGAGTACTGCGGTCATAAATAGTCCTTTAAATAAACAGCATTAAAATGGGAAAAAGTAAGGAATTAGGGTCAGTACCAAGCCCGAATAAACAATCGAGATTGGGATACCGATGCGCAGATAATCTGTGAGGTGATAATTACCTACGCTATAAACAAGTAAGTTGGTCTGATAGCCGTATGGCGAAATAAAGCTGGCACTCGCACCAAACAATACCGCCATGATGAATGGCATTGGGTCAACGCCATAGCCTATCGCCATGCTGTAGCCGATCGGGAACGAAAGTGCCGCTGCAGCGTTATTGGTGACTAACTCTGTCAGAATCAAAGTCATCAAATAAGTCGCGACCAAGGCACCAAATACGCCCCAGCCATTAAATGCTTCAATGAACATCTGCCCCATTCGTTCCGATAAACCCGATGAAATCATCAGCTGAGCAATAGAGAGCGCAGAGCCCACAATCACAACGATATCAACAGGAAAGCGGCGGCGAAGCTCACTCAGCTGCACGATGCCAAATGCCACCAGCAATAATAAAAATCCAGCTAAACCTTTAATTATCGGCACCATATCAAGCAGTGCTAAACCAATCACGCTGGTGAAACCGAGTAGTACAAGCGCCGATTTATCAGCATCAAGCTTGGCACTTGAATCCAAATCATTCATCAACACAAACTCTTTGTTGTGTTGTTGTCGTTGCTCTTCAAAGCGTTTGCCAGGCACTAGAATCAAGGTATCGCCTGCCGTCAGCGTGATGTTACCCAAGCCACCTTCAAGGCGTTCATGACCGCGACGAATCGCCACCACCACCGCATCAAAGCGGTCTCGGAACTGGCTAGTTTTCAATGTTTTATTACAAAAGCTTGCCGATGAGCTCACCACTACTTCAACAAAGCTCTGACCGTTGAGGTGATGTTGACCAAACAAAGTTAGCCCTTGGATTTCTTGCAGCGTCGCGACACTCTCTACATCACCACAAAACAGCAGTCGATCACGAGCCTGCAATACAAAATCAGGGTCAATTGAGGCTGTGGTTTTACCGTCACGAATCACTTCCGCTAAGAACAACTTTCGCAGTGCTCTTAGGTTATTCTCACTCACACTGCGACCAACCAACGGAGAGCCCGGCTCTACTCTAGCCTCTAAGAAGTAAGGCAGATCATCTTGCGATCCATCATCGTAGCTTGGTAGGAAGTAACTCAGAGGAATAAGGATCAACACCCCACCCGCTAATACCGCTAAACCGATCAGAGTTGGCGTAAAAAAGTTAAGACTCGGCAATCCTGCATCTTCAACAAAGCTATTGATGATCAAGTTGGTTGAAGTGCCGATCAATGTCAGTGTTCCACCAAGAATAGCGGCGTATGACAATGGAATAAGGAGTTTAGATGGCGCGTGTTGTTGATTACGTTTGATCGCACCGATCAAAGAAACCACCACTGCCGTGTTATTGGTAAAAGAAGAAAGCAAGGCTGTGGAAATACCCAACTTTGCCACCACTGTGCCCAACCGCCCTTCAGAAATATTGCGGCTAACCCAGCTAATTAAGCGAGTTTTTTCCAACGCACTTGATGCCAAGATCAGGAGAATTAGAGTCAGTAGTGAGGAATTAGTGAAATTGTTGGCTATGCTCGATAGGTCGATCATCCCACCCATAAAAGCAATAAACGCCGCGCCAGCAAAGATAAAGCTTGGCTTAATACGGGTAACGAGCAGGCAAGTAATAATGCCGAGCAAAATCGCTAATACAAATCCTTGTTGCCACATATACCCGTCCTTTGTGGCGGAAACGGTCGGTTTCCGCCTGATTCAATAAGCTGCTACTTAGCCGTTTATGACTTCAGTAGTTGGCTTAAATCTTTGGCATCCCAATGCGGGAAGTGCTTGCGAACCAATGCATTAAACTCAAGTTCAAATGCAGAGAAGTTACCGACTTGCTGTTCAACAGAGTCCAAACGGTCTCGAATCAAACCCGCACCAACTGTCACGTTGGTTAGGCGGTCAATAACGATGAAACCACCGGTATCGGCACTTTCACGGTATTTATCCAGCGCGACTGTCTCGTTCAGTGACCACTCACACAATCCAATACCATTCAGTGGTAACTCTTCAACCTCATGCGTCGACAAGTTGTTGATGTCGTATTGATGGCGAACAGCTTCCACCTGACCTACCGTTTTCTTACCTGCGATCTTGATGTCGTAAGCTTTACCCGGTTGCAGTGGTTGCTCTGTCATCCACACGATGTCTGCCAATACGTGGTTAGTAGATTCAATCTGAGCGTTTTCCAACACAATCAAATCACCACGGCTGATGTCGATCTCATCTTCAAGGGTCAGCGTTACCGCCAAGCCCGCTTGCGCAGATTCCAAATCACCATCAAAAGTCACAATGCGTGCAACTTTAGAAGTTTTGCCTGACGGCAGTGCTTTGATTTCATCACCAACACTCACACGGCCAGAAGCAACAGTGCCTGCAAAACCACGGAAATCTAAGTTCGGACGATTCACATACTGCACTGGGAAACGGAATTCCCCAGCAGAACGTTTTTGATCAATGTCGACATTCTCTAATACTTCTAATAGAGATGGGCCTTCGAACCATGCAAGCTCTTTACTTGATGCGGCAACGTTGATGCCTTCAAGCGCTGAAACCGGCAAGATCTGAATGTTGGTTTCGCCTTCTAAGTTTTCTGCAAACTCTAGGTATTCATCGCGAATTTCTTCAAAACGATCTTGTGCGTAATCCACGAGATCCATCTTATTTACAGCGACAATGAAATGCTTCAAACCAAGCAGGTTAGAAATAAACGAGTGACGACGTGTTTGATCCAGAACGCCCTTACGAGCATCAATCAGGATCACCGCGAGATCACACGTTGAAGCACCTGTTGCCATGTTGCGCGTGTACTGCTCATGCCCTGGAGTATCAGCAATAATGAACTTACGTTTTTGAGTCGAAAAATAGCGGTAAGCTACATCGATCGTGATGCCTTGTTCACGCTCAGCCTGCAGGCCATCAACAAGCAATGCTAAATCAGGCTTCTCACCTGTGGTGCCCACACGTTGGCTATCCGAGTGAACCGCTGCTAGCTGATCTTCATAAATCTGCTTTGTATCATGGAGTAAGCGACCGATTAACGTACTTTTACCGTCGTCTACCGAGCCACAAGTTAAGAATCTAAGCATAGATTTATGCTGATGCTGACTCAGATAACCTTCAATCCCTAGTTCAGCCAATTCGGCTTCTACTGCACTATTCATTTTTCTTTCCTTAGATTCTTAGAAATAACCTTGGCGCTTTTTCAGCTCCATAGAGCCAGACTGATCATGGTCAATCGCTCGACCTTGACGCTCACTAGACGTCGCCACCAGCATCTCTTCAATAATGCCTGTTAGCGTATTCGCCTCAGATTCAACCGCTCCGGTTAGTGGGTAACAGCCTAAAGTACGAAAACGAACGCTTTTCTCTTCAATCACTTCACCTTCTTGCAGCTCCATACGGTCGTCATCCACCATGATCAGCATGCCATCACGCTCAACAACTGGGCGTTTGTCTGAAAGATAAAGTGGAACAATATCGATACTCTCTAGATAGATGTATTGCCAAATATCCAGCTCAGTCCAGTTTGACAGAGGGAATACACGAATGCTTTCACCCTTGTTAACCTGACCGTTATAAGTATGCCAAAGCTCTGGACGCTGGTTCTTTGGATCCCACGTGTGGTTCTTATCGCGGAAAGAGTAAACACGCTCTTTCGCTCGAGATTTTTCTTCATCACGGCGCGCACCACCAAAAGCGGCATCGAACCCATACTTGTTTAACGCCTGCTTAAGACCCTGAGTTTTCATGATGTCTGTGTGCTTTGAAGAACCGTGTACGAATGGGCTACACCCCATCTCGATACCTTCAGGGTTCTTATGTACCAAAAGGTCAAAACCGTACTTTTCTGCAGTGCGGTCACGAAACTCAATCATCTCGCGGAATTTCCAGTCCGTATCAACGTGTAACAGTGGGAATGGAATCTTGCCTGGGTAAAACGCTTTGCGAGCTAAATGAAGCATCACAGAAGAATCTTTACCGATGGAGTACATCATCACTGGGTTATCAAACTCAGCCGCCACTTCACGGATAATATGAATACTTTCCGCTTCTAGCTGTTTTAGGTGGGTTAAACGTTCTTGGTCCATTTTCAGTGCTTCCTTTAAGGCTCGCGTTACGAGCAATTCATTACTTGGTCTTACCAAGCAAGGGATTTAACTCATCCACTTGAGTGAATGGGAGTATTGGCACTAGAAGAAAACAGAAGCTTCGTTTTGAGCTATCCTTGCTATTCATCTGCCTGATACATCCTTGATATAGGCATTATGACGAGCCTCTCATATTACTGGAAATTCTAAAATTTCATTTTTTATTCGAAAAGCTGATAAGGGATTTTATTTATCGATAAGCAGGTGAAATGAATGGACTAATCTTATCGATACCATTTGTACATAGATCGACCAGGTTTGGGAGGCATCTTGCAGAACACCATAAAGTAATCGATCTAAGTCACGAATTCACATTCGTTGTAATCATTGTTTCATTCTGTTTTGTTACATTACGCAACGAATTTTCTACCATCCACTTTGGAGCTACAAAATGAAAGTTGCAATGAAACCTTTATCATTGGCTGTACTTGCGGGTCTTGGTCTGACACTCGCAGGCTGCACAACAACACCAGATACCGATGAAGTGATTAAACTACGTGTCGTAGAGACGACTGACATCCATACTAACCTAATGGATTACGACTACTACAAAGACAAGCCATCACAAAAAATTGGCTTAGCACGTACTGCAACTCTAGTAAAAGAAGCTCAAAACGAAGTAACAAACAGCGTATTAGTTGATAACGGTGATCTACTGCAAGGTAGCCCAATGGGTGACTACATGGCAGACAAAGGTATCGTTGCCGGTGAAGTTCACCCTGCTTACAAAGCAATGAACCAGCTAAGCTATGATGCAGCGAACATCGGTAACCACGAGTTCAACTACGGCCTAGAGTTCTTAGAAGAGTCTATCAACGACGCTGATTTCCCATACATCAGTGCTAACGTTTACGATGCTGAAACGAAAGAGCACTACTTCACGCCTTACATCATCAAGACGCACACGTTCGCAGATACAGCGGGCGTAGAGCACGAGATCAAAGTAGGTTACATAGGCTTTGTTCCACCACAAATCATGACGTGGGATAAGAAGAACCTTGAAGGTAAAGTCATCGCTCGCGACATCGTTGAGACAGCGAACGAACTAGTACCTCAAATGAAAGCTGAAGGCGCAGACGTTATCGTTGCGATCCCTCACTCTGGTGTATCTCAAGACCCATACAAAGCAGGCGAAGAGAACTCGACGCTTTACCTATCTGAAGTAGAAGGCATTGATGCAATCGCATTTGGTCACTCTCACGCCGTATTCCCAGGTAAAGGCTTCGACAACATCCAAGGCGTTGACAACGAAAACGGCACTATGAACGGTGTTGCCGCAGTAATGCCAGGTCGTTGGGGTAGCCACGTAGGTGTTATGGACCTAACACTGGCGCAAAAAGACGGTAAGTGGGAAGTAGTTAAAGGCCAATCTGAAGCACGCCCTATCTATGACAAGATTGAGAAGAAATCACTGGCTGCAGCGGATGAAGGCATCGTAACTGCACTAGAAAAAGACCACCAAGGTACTCGTGATTTTGTGAACCAGCCAATTGGTAAAGCAGATGACGTGATGTACAGCTTCCTGTCTCTAGTACAAGACGATCCAACAGTACAGATCGTTAACCTTGCACAAAAAGATTACGTTGAGCAATTCATCCAAGGCGACCCTGATCTAGACGGTACACCAGTACTTTCAGCAGCAGCACCATTCAAAGCGGGCGGTCGTAAGAATGACCCAGCAAACTTCACTGAAGTTGAATCTGGTCAACTAACTTTCCGTAACGCGGCTGACTTATACCTTTACCCGAACACGCTAGTGGCGATGAAGGTAACGGGTCATGAAGTAAAAGAGTGGCTTGAGTGTTCTGCTGGTCAATTCAACCAAATCGACGTGAACTCAACAGCACCACAACAGCTGATTGAGTGGGATAACTTCCGTACTTACAACTTCGATGTTATCGACGGTGTGGATTACCAAATCGACGTAACTCAACCTGCGAAATACGATGCAAACTGTAAAGTGGTTAACCCTGATTCTCAGCGTATTGTTGGCCTAACTTACCAAGGTAAGCCAATCGACATGAAGCAAGACTTCCTGATCGCAACCAACAACTACCGTGCTTACAGCGCTAAGTTCCCGGGTACAGGTGAAGAGTTCATCGCATTTGATGCACCAGATGAAAACCGTACTGTACTGGCGAACTACATCTCTCGCGTAAGCAAAGAGCAAGGTCAAGTGAGCCCAACAGCTGACAACAACTGGTCATTCGCCCCAATCAAAACGGATAAGAAACTAGATATCCGCTTTGAAACGTCACCAAGTGAGAAAGCTGCTCAGTTCATCAAAGATAAAGGTCAATACCCGATGAAACGCGTTGCGACTGATGACGTTGGCTTCGGTGTTTACCAAATCGACCTAACTAAATAGATTACTTAACTAATCGATAGTTAACCTTCCAAAGGCTGAGTTTCACGACTCAGCCTTTTTTGTTTTTAAAACAACTTAAGCAATTGAATAGCAGATAGATTAGTTCTTAATTTCAAATAATTCGTCACTCTCAAACTGTTTTTCAAATCACAGCCTCTTATCTAATTCCCTCATCGAAACATCACTACGCTTACACCTATCGCTACTCAACCAGATTAAAAAATCCGCCATTCGCTGTAAGTTTTTCTCAGCTCCTCCTGTCTATTTAATTTACTACACTCAATGAATGGTCAAAAACCATTCATCTATAGGATAAATAGGGACATTTGATGAGTACCGCCGAGAGCATTCAAGCATGGTTACATTCAGGAGAAGAGTCGCTGCTATGGCTAATGCTTGGCATCATCGCGCTTTCTTACCTGCTTGAAGATCTAGCGATTGTGACCGCTGCTGGTTTGGCGACACAAACACTCATCCCACCTCAATACGCACTGCTTGCGATTTTCATCGGCATTGCCACCGGTGACCTTGGGCTCTATTACCTTGGGAAATCAGGGCGTTACTTTCGGGGAGTTCGTTATAAGGCACTAACCAACCGACACTTTCGCGCACTTCGCACCAAATTACGCAAAAACGCATTCAGTAATCTTTTTGTGATTCGCTTTATTCCCGGGCTACGCACGGTTGGTTTTACCTTGAGTGGTTTTTTCGCTATCCCACTTCCAACTTTCTTACTGGCTGTAATCAGTGCTACCGCGTTATGGACAGGCGCTGTCTTCTCTGCCATCTACTATTTAGGGACATCAGCCTGGCTGCAAGCCTCTGAATATCAATGGATCGTCATCCCTTGTGCTATCGCTTTGCTGCTTGTCGGTAATCGATTAATGAATAAAACCTACTTTAGAGGATTATCATGAGTTCACCGCAAGATATTCGCGTTATTCCCGCACATCAAATCAATGCAGGCATGCCCCTACTTGAAAAAGATACTGTGCGCAGTGTCTCTCCTTATGAGTTTCTTCCGACTTGGTTTTTCTATACACCTGTCGTGATTCAAAGCCTGATTCAAGGGTTACGGCACTTTGATTGGGCACTGCCACTCATTGCCAACCCGAGTATCAAACTCAGCGGCATGGTTGGTGAATCAAAACACGAGATATTGAGCCTTGCCGGATCGTCGAGCAAGCGTTGGATCTCTCCATTTATCACTTTAACCAAAACAGATCTCAGCAGTAAGAAGCAAGCTGAAGATGCACGTACAGCACTAGTACAAACGGATCTTAATTTCCCTATCGTGGCCAAACCGGATCTTGGTTGTCGCGGCGTTGGAGTAAAGCTGATCAACAGCCAAGATCAACTTGAGCAATATATTGAATCCTTCCCAAATCACGCTCGTTTTCTACTGCAAGAAAAAGCGCCATACCAGGCTGAAGCGGGCGTGTTCTATGTTCGTTATCCGAATAAAAAACAGGGTGAGATCATCTCGATTACCCTCAAATATGCACCAATGGTCACTGGCGATGGCACTTCGACACTCCAGCAATTAATAGAAGATAACCCACGAGCCGGACAACTCAGTCACCTGTACCTGCCGAGGCATGAAGACAAATTAGAACAAGTACTTGATGAAGGTGAAGAGTTCCAACTCGCCTTTGCTGGCAGTCATAGCCGTGGATCGATCTTCCGAGACGGCAATCAATATATCACTCAGGCTTTAACCGAACGTTTAGATGAGATATTCGACGACTTCGATGGTTTTCATTTTGGTCGACTAGACGTCAAGTTCAAAGACATCCACAGCCTAATGCGAGGCGAAGATTTTACGATTCTTGAGGTCAATGGCGCGAGCAGCGAGGCCGGACATATCTGGGATCGCAATACGCCGCTGCGAGAGATTTTTTCTACGCTACTTCAACAATACCGCATTCTTTTTGACATAGGTGCTCAGCAGAAACAACGAGGCCACCAGCCTCCATCTTTTAAGAGCCTGTTTAACGCATGGCAAGAAGAGCGACGCCTTGTTCAACAATATCCAACCACCGACTAACTTTATACGAGGAACATGCATGAATCCGATAGCCCAGCCGAGCGCCTTTGCCGTTGTCTCTCCTAGTATCAAGGGAGCGGTAGAGATACTGAATCAAGGCCTAGAGTTTCTGACAGCAATTTCTGATAGCGATTATCTAACGAGTGCTAAGCCACACGTCACTAGCTCTATTGGTGAGCATACTCGCCATACGCTGGATCTTTTTCACGCTTTGATTTTGAAAGAGGATGCGACCGTTGATTACAACACTCGTCGTCGTGGTCACCCAGTCGAATACAATAGATCGATGGCAATCAAAGAGATCCACTACGTGATCAATTGGCTGGAGCGATTAGACCATCATGATCTAGAAGCGCCTATCACGATCCAAACTGAGGTTTCGATGGATACTCAAGTGTTTGCTAGCCTGCCTTCAACACTAGAAAGGGAGATAACCTTTGCAGCGCTGCACGCTAATCATCATTACGCGATGATCAAAGTGATCACCACCTTCCTTGATGTTGAAACCTGTAACACCTTTGGTTATGCCCCAACCACTAGCAGCTATCTGAGGGAGCAATAATCATGTGTTCAGTATCTTGGTTGCTTGAAGAAAATGGCTATCAGGTCTTTTTTAATCGTGATGAACAAAAGACCCGAGCATTGGCCATGCCCCCTAAACAATACCAGGTTAACGGTGTCGATATCATCATGCCACTCGATCCTACTGGTGGTGGTAGCTGGATCAGCATTAACGAGTTTGGGCTTTCACTATGCTTACTCAATAATTATCAAGGCATGGTGCCAGTCGGCCCATTAGTCAGCCGTGGTTTATTACTAAAGAACCTATCCTCGAGTCGTAATATTAGTCAGCTTTCAGAGGCTTTTCATCGCCTCAACCTACACTCGTTTGCCCCATTTACCCTACTGGCTTTTGCTCCAAATCTAACGCAGCACAATGGTTTGGTGATTGCCTATATGTGGGATGGAATTCAACAGAGAGTAGTGGAAACCGACTCTCCTCTATTCTCATCCGGTGTTGATTTAGAACGAGTACAAGCCTACCGACAAGCCCAATACGCTCAACTCGTCGCAACGGAGAAAAATCAGCAAAACCTACTTAAGTTCCACTCTCACCATCACAGTGAACAGCCCCATTTAGCAACCTGTATGCATCGTGAAGACGCGCACACAGTCAGCTTTACCCATTTACGTAATCTGCATGGTCATGCCTCGATGTTTTATGCACCCGGCTCACCTTGCGAACCAATCAAACCACGCCAGATAAATCAGCAGCGTTTTACCTTCGATTTATCACCAGCAATCAATCTATAGATGGAGTCCATCATGAGAAAACTAATCACTATGGTCATGCTACTTGTTAGCCCGTACGTATTTGCCGCCGATGAAATCTATACCGGCTTTTTTAGCAGCAAGGCACTCGATGGCTACGATACCGTGGCTTACTTCACCTCAGGCAAGCCTGTTGAAGGCAGTAAACAATTCAGCACTGAATACAAAGGCGCGGATTGGTATTTCTCTTCTGAAAAGAATCTGACTTTATTTGTTAATAATCCTGAAAAATATGCCCCTCAATATGGTGGTTATTGCGCATGGGCCGTTTCTGCCAAAAACGACTTTGCACCAGGTGACCCACAATATTGGACCATAGTGGATGACAAACTTTACCTGAACTACGACCAAGAGATTCAAGAAACTTGGGAGAAAGACCGTGCACAGCACATTCAACAAGCCGATAAAGCTTGGCCGCAGCTGATTAAGTAAGGGAATAACCATGACATTCACTCCTGCTAAACATCTTCCGGCAGCATTAATTGCTTTTGTGTTCATTCAGTCGCTGTTTTTTAAATTCACAGGCTCATACGAGACAGAGCATATATTTGGCACGCTCGCGACATGGTCAGGCTTAAGCTGGTTCGGTTCGTTTGGCGGCTATTTGATAGGCATCGCTGAATTGATTGCTGCCATTCTACTGTTCTCTCGCTGGCATGGCCTGGGTGCCATTATGAGTGTGGGGATCATGAGTGGCGCAATTTTCTTCCACCTGTTTACGCCACTCGGTATTCAAATGCCTGAGTTTAATGCAGCAGGCGAGATTGTCGGTTACGACGGCGGGTTATTGTTTGGCATGGCATGCCTGGTTTGGTTATGCGGTGCGTTTTTAAGTGTGAAAGATTTCAAGAGTCAAGACGGTTTCTTAAACAACTTTAGTCAATAAGGTAGCTTCATTATGATTGATAGTCCTTTTCGTTTACCACGTTACACGCCTTTTGGTTTGGGTGAGTCTGTTGTCGAGTGGGCAACTGGGCTATCTAAGCTAGACCGACTCTATCAAGATCGCCAAGACGAGTTATCTAGTTTCGAATTCATGAATTACACCTTGTCGGCGCTCAATATCGACTATTCCATTGTATCGGGAAGCACAGAAAACATTCCTGAAGAAGGTCCTGTTGTGATTGTAGCGAACCACCCACTCGGCGCGATTGAAGGCGTGATCCTAGCTGATCTCGTAGGATCAGTGAGGAAGGATGTGAAGGTATTGGCGAATGAGTTACTCAAACGGCTACCTGAACTGGATGATCTTTTCATTGGTGTTGATGTCTTTAATGGTAAAGAATCAAAAAGGACTAATGCCAAAGCTATTCGAGATGCCAATCATCACCTGGCTGATGGTGGGCTGCTGATCGTGTTCCCAGCCGGAGAAGTATCCAGTTACCGCAAAGGAGCAAAAACACTTACCGACATAGAGTGGAGCAAATCAGTCGCTAAGTTTGTTAAGCGCCATCAAGCGACGACGGTTCCAATCTTTATCAATGGTAAAAACAGTGAACTGTTCTACCAAGCCGGCCGTGTGCATCCACTATTGAGAACCGCTCTACTCGGGCGTGAACTTCTCAATAAACAGGCGACAACTATCTCTATCTCGATTGGCTCATCGATTCCGTATTCAGAGATAAAATCGTTTGAAAAAGAGATGGATATCGTCAACTATCTAAGGCTCAACACCTATCTTATGAGTCAACAAGATAGCCCGAACACGCAGATCCACGCACCCTCTTTCGATACCCAAGTGATTACGCCAATATCACCAGAAGTATTGGCAATAGAGATAGACTCACTGCCTCAAGAAACGATGCTACTCGAACAGGGTGACTTCGAGGTCTACTGTACGCCAAGCCAATCTATTCCCAATTTAATGCGAGAGATTGGTCGAGTCAGAGAAGAGAGCTTTCGAGAAGTCGGTGAAGGTAGCGGGCTTGCTTGTGACTTGGATGAGTATGACCTTTACTACCATCAACTGTTTGTGTGGAACAAAGCTAAGGCCGAATTAGTCGGAGCTTATCGACTGGGTATGGTCGACAAGCTAATTGCCGAACACGGATTAGACCAACTCTATTCCCGTAGCCTGTTCAACTACAACCAAGAGTTCATCGATACCCTAGATAACAGTATTGAACTTGGTCGCTCTGTAGTGAGTAAACCTTATCAAAAGAGCCTCAATTCACTGTTACTGCTATGGAAAGGCATTGCGACTTTTGTCTCTCGACACCCTCAATATACTCACCTATTTGGCCCGGTCAGTATCAGTAATGATTACAGCCACAATGCGCGCCTGTTGATCGCGACTACCTTATCGATCCACCATTATGATGAAGAAAAGGCGAGTCTGGTTTCTCCTTCGTCACCGCTCAATACTAGCAGTCATGTGTTCTGGCAAAATCACCTATTGTCTTCACTGGCAAGTGTGCCTCTGCTATCCAAAGTGTTAGCTCGTATGGAGCAAGGAAAAGGGTTACCGGTACTACTGCGCCAGTATCTTGGGATGAATGGCAAGCTAGTGTGCTTTAACGTCGACCCATCGTTTAATGATGCGCTAGATGGCTTGATTGTGGTTAACCTTAAAAAGGTACCATTGAAAACCTTAGGCAAGTACATGGGACGAGAGCTTGCTCAAGAGTACCTAGAGCAGCACGCACAACGCTGATTTAGCCCGAACTGTACCTACACCCAAATAAGTGCGATGATTTCAGCACTTATTTGGGTTAGGTTATTTTCATGCACACCTCTTTTATCGAACAACTGCAAAGCTTCGACTTCTCAGAAAGTCAGATTGAATCGCTAGTCGCTGTCGCCAAGCCTCTTGAGCTACCAACCAGACACATTCTTATTAACCAAGGAGAGATGGCAGACTCAATTTACTTCGTGCTTGAAGGCTTATGTCACGCTTGTTACCTCACTGATGAGGGCAAGCAATACAGCAAAGAGTTCTACTGGGAACAAGACTGGATCATCGGCTTTGAGAGCTTGATAAAAAACCAAGCGTCCCCTTACCTGCTTGAAACCCTCACGCCTATTACGCTATTAGAACTGCCAATGAAGGCCGTAATCGAGTGGCGTGCCTCTAATAATCCTTTGTATTTAAAGTTGTTAGAAACCCAGCTGATGCACAAGGAAAACAAAGAGCGATTCATGTTGCTCTATACACCAGAGCAGCGTTACCAGCTTTTCTGTGAGCACTACCCCGATCTGGAACAACGCCTCAACGACAATCAAATTGCTGCCTATCTAGGAATAACGGCGATAAGCTTGAGTAGAATTAAAGGGCGAATTAACAATAGTTAATGCCAACAGTCAGTGTGCATAGTACATTCAAAGCATCGATAATCTCTGGATGTAAACATGATCACTTGGCACTCTATTCCCTTTTCTGAACTTTCAACACAACAGCTTTATCAACTGCTACAACTACGAGTCGACGTATTTGTGGTTGAGCAAACCTGCCCTTATCCAGAGCTCGATGGCAAAGACACCCTTGAAGGTGTCCAGCACCTAATGGGCTATGCAGACGGAGAACTCATCGCTTGTGCTCGTTTATTGCCACCAGGTACGACTTATGACAATGCCAGTATTGGTCGAGTTGCAACCAAACAATCAGCAAGAGGCAATGGTTTAGGGCATCAATTGCTGGTGGAAGCATTAGCTCGCTGTGAAGCATTATGGCCGAACGCGACCATCGACATTGGTGCGCAAGAGCACCTAGAAAGCTTCTACGCTAGCCATGGATTCAAGACGATCTCTGAAATGTATTTGGAAGATGATATTCCACACGTAGACATGAGATTAGAGAAGTAATGTCGAATATCACTGTCGGTATCCTACTTTTGATTGCGGGCAACCTGTTTGCCTCGCTCTCTGACGTAGCTGTGAAGTTATTGAACGGCGAAGTCCCACCTCTTCAGTATATTTTTTTCCGTCAGTTGATATCTCTGTTACTCATTACTCCTTTGTGGCTGCGACAAAGCAAGGAGCAACGCTGTTTACAACAAGCTAAGGTCACCTTAATTCGTGGACAACTGATCTTAATCGGCAGTGGATGTATGGTGGTCGCGATCACCCATATGTCTTTAGCGACAGCTAACGCGGTATTTTACGTAGCCCCATTATTGATGCTGCCTCTGTCAGTACTTCTGCTAAAAGAGCAGCCTGCGCTTGGCAAAATCATCGCCACTACTGTCGGCTTTATTGGCGCGCTAATCGTGTTGCGACCTTCTCAGTTCCACTGGGCAGCACTGTTTGCATTGGGAACAGCACTAACTCTTGCTCTGTTTAATGTACTGGTAAGAAAACTTCCTAGTGAGCAATCCGTAGTGACGACGCTATGGTGGACAACCCTCTTCTCCATCCCCGCATCGTTACTACTGTGCTTATTGTATTGGCAGCCCGTGTCTTTAGAACATCTTGGATACATAGCACTAAGTGCAACGCTAATATTGAGTTACAACGGGCTTGCAGTTGCCGCCTACCAAAAAGCGCACTCTAGTCAGATTGCACTCGCTGAATATTCTGGCTTGGTGTTTGTCGCGTTGATTGGCGCCATATGGTTCGATGAGATCCCTGATACGCTAACCTTTATTGGCATTATGCTGATCATCCTACCGCTCGCACCTTTCAAGCGACCAAAAAAAAGAGCTAATGCTTAGCTCTTTTTTGTCTCGTTCGTGCTGTTGAGTTCGTAACTCACGCAAGATATCTATTTGCTGCGGCCAAAGCCACCATCCGACAGACGGAAGAACATGACTGATGTATCGCCCTTCTCTAACTGTAGAATATCAAGTTGTCCGGTCTCTGCTAATTTGAATCGAACTAACTGACCTTTGCGGATCTGGCTGAGTGGTTTGTCAGCCCCTTCAATGCGAACTAGCGCATTCAAATCAGACAGCGGTAAATCGTTGTTTCGGAAAACCTGAGCCAAGGTATCACCTTGCTTAACTAGGTACTCCTGCCAATTATTGTTCGTCGGCTCTGATGAGTTACTCTTCGTATTGTGCTGCTCGCTCAACCCAACGGTATTGATCTCAAGCGCAACGCGAGATGTAACCGGGGTTGTTTCTACCTTAGGCTCAGGTAGAGGCACAACAAGTAGGATAAGAACGATCGGCAAAATCACCATTAATAGTCTTTGGTGTAGCTTAGGTAATAAACCCCAAGTCTGGACAACCGAGGTTTTCATTTCTTTTATATCGATCGAGCTCAATTTCTCTTTGACCTGGTTCAGTCGATCCTTGAGTTCTGCTAAGTGGTCAACTTTCTGCTTTTTCTTTTGACGACGATTCATACCACTGCGTCCTATACATTGAATAACTACAGTATAAAAACCAAAGTACCAACAGTATAGATCTTTCCGTCACAACGGGGCTCAATGCAAGAAAATTGACATGGCTGTGATTTGGACGCGGTAAAGCGCAAGTGATCAGGGACTAGCCGTTTCTTCAAGCTGCTAATACTGGTATTCTTACCTTTTTCGTACTGACAAAAAGAGTGACTTTTCATGTCTGAAGTAAAATTTGAAACTGTAGAGCAAAAAGCTAGCTACGGTATCGGTCTACAAATGGGCCAACAACTTGCTGGTTCTGGTCTTGAAGGCCTAAACGTTGACGCAATCGCTGCTGGTATCGCTACAGCTCTAGTTGGTGACATGCCAGCTATCGAAGTTGACGAAATCAACAACGCACTACAAGAGCTACACACTCGTGGTGAAGCTTCACGTCAAGAACTAGCTAAAGCTGCAGCTGCAGACGGCGAAGCTTTCCTAGCTGATAACGCTCTTCGTTCAGAAGTAACAGTTCTTGAGTCTGGTCTTCAATACGAAGCACTAACTGAAGGCACTGGCGAAATCCCAACAGCAGACAAGCAAGTACGTGTTCACTACCACGGCGAACTAACTGACGGTACTGTTTTCGACAGCTCTGTATCTCGCGGTCAACCAGCTGAATTCCCAGTAACTGGCGTAATTCAAGGTTGGGTTGAAGCTCTACAAATGATGCCTGTTGGCTCTAAGTGGAAGCTATACATCCCTCAAAACCTAGCATACGGTGAGCGTGGCGCAGGTGCTGCAATCCCACCATTTGCTGCTCTAGTATTTGAAGTAGAACTTCTAGCTATTCTTTAATTTTTATAAAAACCTATGGTAAAACAAAATGCTATAGGCAAATAAAATTAAAATAATGTAACGGCGATGTGACCACATCGCCGTTTTTCGTTTATAGTGAAAGAGTAAATTACTTTATTACTTAAGGACGAATAATGAAGAAAGTACTCATCACCGTTTTAAGCAGCCTTGCTGTTGTCTCTTGCGCTAGCACTAGCGATTCCGAACAAACCAGTTCTGGTTCTGATACCAACTACTCTCAACTATCACAAACTGCATTGATGGCAGCTGTAAACATGTGGTCTCAACAAAATGAAACAACACCGCTTGCCGATACCGTTGCTGACCAAGCTTCAGTAACTAGCGATCAAGCAATTGGCGGCATCGGCTCTATGTTAGCACTTGCACAGAACTCTCTAGATACTGCTGACAACAAAGAACTCGCAACGCTTATTCCTGGCATGTCTAGCTTGGAGTCAACAGGTCTATCATCACTACTGAATTCGCAAGGTGCAGTTGAAAGTGCTTTTTCTAGCCTAGGTATGGACCCGTCGATGGTATCTACATTTGCACCAATCATACTTCAAGCACTGCAATCGCAAGGCGCAACAAGTGGTTTGATGGATTCGCTAGCAGCGATTTGGAAATAAACTAAGTAACAAGACTGTAGATTTAAATAATAAGGGCACTTCGGTGCTCTTTTTTGTAGGTGTAAGAAACTGAGATACGAGATACGAGATACGAGATACGAGATACGAGATACGAGATACGAGATACGAGATACGAGATACGAGATACGAGATACGAGATACGAGATACGAGATACGAGATACGAGATACGAGATACGAGATACGAGATACGAGGCTTTTTGTATTAAGAATCTAGTATAGATTACTCAGCAGCTTCTTCAGCAGCTGGGCGGTCTACAAGCTCAATGTAAGCCATTGGAGCTTTATCACCAGTACGGAAACCACATTTAAGAATGCGAGTGTAACCACCTTGGCGAGCCGCGAAACGCGGGCCTAGTTCATTAAATAGTTTTGCTACCACTTCGTTATCACGAGTGCGAGCGAATGCAAGACGACGGTTAGCAACACTGTCTGTCTTAGCTAGGGTAATCAACGGCTCAATTACGCGACGTAGTTCTTTTGCTTTAGGCACGGTAGTTTTGATAACTTCGTGACGAACAAGAGAGCTAGCCATGTTGCTGAACATCGCTTTACGATGACTGCTGTTGCGGTTGAGTTGACGACCACTTTTACGATGGCGCATGACCTAATCCTTCTAACTTTTCGATTAATCTTCAGCGATTGACGCTGGTGGCCAATTTTCTAGACGCATGCCTAGAGAAAGACCACGTGAAGCAAGCACATCTTTAATCTCTGTAAGAGATTTCTTACCAAGGTTTGGCGTTTTAAGTAGCTCAACCTCAGTGCGCTGTACAAGATCACCGATGTAGTGAATCGCTTCTGCTTTCAAACAGTTAGCAGAGCGAACTGTTAGTTCAAGATCGTCTACAGGACGTAGTAGGATAGGATCGAATTCTGGCTTCTCTTCCTTCTCCTCAGGTACACGTACATCACGAAGATCTACGAACGCATCCAGTTGTTCAGCTAGGATAGTAGCTGCGCGACGGATTGCTTCCTCAGGTTCTAGAGTACCGTTCGTTTCCATATCGATAACAAGCTTGTCTAAGTCAGTACGTTGTTCTACACGTGCCGCTTCTACAGCGTAAGCGATTTTATCAACCGGGCTGTAAGTAGCGTCAACAAGTAGACGACCGATTGGACGCTCATCTTCTTCAGTATGGATACGAGCTGAAGCTGGAACGTAACCACGACCACGTTCTACTTTGATACGCATAGCGATCTCAGCGTTGTCATCCGTTAGGTGACAAATTACGTGCTCAGGGTTAGCGATCTCTACATCACCATCGTGGGTGATGTCACCTGCAACAACAGGGCCTGAGCCTGATTTGTTCAGTGTAATAAACACTTCATCTTTGCCTTCAGCAACGCGCACAGCCAAACCTTTAAGGTTTAGAAGGATTTCCAGGATATCTTCCTGAACGCCTTCTTTAGTGCTGTATTCGTGTAGCACACCTTCGATTTCAACTTCTGTTACGGCACAACCCGGCATAGAAGATAGAAGAATGCGGCGAAGAGCATTACCTAGAGTGTGGCCGAAACCGCGCTCTAATGGCTCAAGAGTTACTTTCGCGTGTGTCGTATTGATCTGTTCAATGTCAACAAGACGCGGCTTAAGAAATTCTGTTACAGAACCCTGCATTGTGTCCTCTCTTTTTTTAACCTTACTTAGAGTAAAGTTCGACGATCAAGTGTTCATTGATGTCAGCTGATAGGTCAGAACGCTCAGGCATACGCTTGAATGTACCTTCCATTTTGCCAGCATCTACTTCAATCCAAGTTGGCTTTTCACGTTGTTCAGCAACTTCTAGAGCCGCTTTAATACGAGATTGCTGTTTAGCTTTCTCGCGGATAGAAACAACGTCGTTTGCCGCTACTTTGAAAGAAGGAACGTTTACAACTTTACCGTTAACTAGGATAGACTTGTGGCTAACTAGTTGACGAGATTCAGCACGAGTTGCGCCAAAGCCCATACGGTAAACTACGTTATCAAGACGACCTTCAAGAAGCTGAAGCAGGTTTGCACCCGTGTTGCCTTTTAGACGTGCAGCTTCTTTGTAGTAGTTGCGGAATTGTTTTTCTAGAACGCCGTAGATACGACGAACTTTTTGCTTCTCACGAAGCTGAACGCCATACTCAGATAGACGACCGCGACGAGCGCCGTGTACACCTGGTGCGTTATCAATTTTACACTTGGTATCGATCGCACGGACACCAGACTTAAGGAATAAGTCAGTACCTTCGCGACGGCTAAGCTTTAGCTTAGGACCCAAATATCTTGCCATGATCTTTCTCCAATATTCCTAGAAACGAAACTTAAACGCGACGTTTCTTAGGTGGACGACAACCGTTATGAGGGATTGGTGTCGCATCAACAATGTTAGTGATACGGAAACCAGCAGCGTTCAGTGCGCGAACCGTAGATTCACGACCTGGACCTGGACCCTTAACCATAACTTCCAAGTTCTTTAGGCCATATTCTTTAGCCATTTCACCACAACGCTCAGCTGCAACTTGTGCTGCGAACGGAGTAGATTTACGAGAACCACGGAAACCTGAACCACCTGCTGTAGCCCATGCAAGAGCGTTGCCTTGACGGTCAGTGATAGTTACGATTGTGTTGTTGAAAGAAGCATGAATGTGCGCTACGCCATCAGCTACTTGCTTGCGTACGCGCTTACGCGCGCGAGTTGGTTGTTTTGCCATTGTACTCTACCTTATCCGACTATTTCTTGATCGGCTTGCGCGGACCCTTACGGGTGCGAGCGTTGGTTTTAGTACGCTGTCCACGTAGTGGTAGACTGCGACGATGACGAAGACCGCGGTAACAGCCAAGGTCCATAAGACGCTTGATGTTCATCGATACTTCACGACGTAGATCACCTTCTACAGTGTACTTAGCTACACCATCACGCAGTTGATCGATCTGCTCTTCAGTTAGTTCACTGATCTTAGCATCTTCAGCAATACCCACTTCAGCTAGAATAGCTTGAGAGCGAGTTTTACCGATACCGTAGATTGCAGTAAGTGCAATTACAGAATGCTTGTGATCAGGAATGTTAATGCCGGCTATACGGGCCATTATTCACTCCTAAGGGGTTCATAAAAGAATTATCCGCAGCAAAGCCCGTTATGGATACGCTGCGGCATACTACTTCTTTTGCACGCAAAAGGTAGGCCGAGGAATATACTCGACTCTACCTTGTATTTCAAGTAAAAATTTCTGCTGATTAGCCTTGGCGTTGCTTATGCTTTGGCTCACTGCAAATCACGCGAACGACACCGTTACGCTTGATAACTTTACAGTTACGGCAGATTTTTTTAACGGAAGCACGAACTTTCATTGCTAAACTCCGTAAATGGAACTGAAATTATTACCACCGAATTAACGGCCGTAACCTTTCAGATTCGCTTTCTTTAACACAGAATCATACTGTTGTGACATCAGATGAGTCTGTACCTGTGCCATGAAATCCATGATAACTACCACTACGATTAGTAGTGAAGTGCCGCCGAAGTAGAAACGAACGTTCCACGCGACCATCATGAATTCAGGAATCAGACATATAAAAGTAATGTATAGAGCGCCCGCAAGGGTTAGTCTAGTCATCACTTTATCGATATATTTCGCTGTCTGCTCACCTGGGCGGATACCGGGTACGAATGCACCAGACTTCTTCAAGTTATCAGCTGTTTCACGTGGGTTAAACACCAACGCTGTATAGAAGAAACAGAAGAAGATTATAGCTGCTGCATAAAGCATTACATACAAAGGCTGACCAGGGCTAAGAGCTAATGACACGTCAGTTAACCAACCGAACGCGCTGCTTTCACCATTTTGACCAAACCACTGTGCTAATGTTCCTGGGAACAAAATAATGCTCGATGCGAAAATCGCTGGAATAACACCTGCCATATTAATTTTAAGTGGCAAGTGAGAGCTTTGTGCTGCAAAAACCTTACGACCTTGTTGACGTTTCGCATAGTTAACGACGATACGACGTTGACCACGTTCCATGAAAACTACGAAGTAGATAACAGCAAAAGACAATACAGCAATCAACAGCAGAAGAAGCACATGCAATTCACCTTGACGCGCTTGCTCGATTGTTTGACCGATTGCAGAAGGCAATCCAGCAACAATACCTGCAAAAATCAGAATGGAAATACCATTACCGATTCCTCGCTCAGTGATTTGTTCACCTAACCACATTAAGAACATGGTACCAGTTACTAAACTCACGGTAGCAATAAGCGTAAACATGGTTTGGTTGATAACAACCAGATTGTCTACCATGTTTGGTAAGCCCGTTGCAATACCAATAGCTTGGAATGTTGCAAGTACAAGCGTGCCGTAGCGTGTATATTGGCTTATCTTACGACGGCCTGCTTCACCCTCTTTCTTGAGTTCCGCTAACGCTGGATGAACTACAGTTAACAATTGGACTACGATCGATGCCGAAATGTACGGCATGATACCCAATGCTAATATAGATGCACGCTCAAGAGCACCACCGGAGAACATGTTAAACATTTCAACGATGGTACCTTTTTGCTGATCGAACAAATCGGCAAGTACAGCTGCGTCAATACCAGGGATCGGCACAAAAGAGCCGGCTCGGAATACTA
Source organism: Vibrio sp. Isolate22 (assembly GCF_022398115.1). Classification (NCBI taxonomy): domain Bacteria; kingdom Pseudomonadati; phylum Pseudomonadota; class Gammaproteobacteria; order Vibrionales; family Vibrionaceae; genus Vibrio; species Vibrio sp. Isolate22. The sequence goes on from NZ_JAKEUW010000038.1 coordinate 35,753, forward strand.
AAAGTGCACCAATTACGAATAATAAGCGCGACTTTAGTTCACTTAAGCCGCTCTGAGCACTACGAAAATCTTGTCCTGGTTTCTTAGCCATCTGTACCTCGTTCCTCGAGATTATTCCTCGATTTTACCGCCTGCAGCTTCGATTGCAGCTTTAGCGCCTTTAGTCACGCGTAGACCTTTAACAGTCACAGCTTTGCTTAGGTCACCAGAAAGAACGATCTTAACGAATTCGATGTTCTTAGTGATAACGTTAGCAGCTTTAAGGCTGTTAAGATCAACTACGTCACCTGTTACTTTCGCTAGCTCAGCTAGACGAACTTCAGCAGACACTAGGCTCTTACGAGAAGTGAAACCGAATTTAGGTAGACGTTGTTTTAGAGGCATTTGACCGCCTTCAAAACCTGGACGTACAGAGCCGCCAGAACGTGACTTTTGACCTTTGTGACCGCGGCCACCTGTTTTACCAAGGCCAGAACCGATACCACGACCTACACGCTTCTTAGAAGGTTTAGAGCCAGCAGCCGGTGATAGAGTATTCAAACGCATTCTGATTACTCCTCAATCTTAACCATGTAGTAAACCTTGTTGATCATACCGCGTACGCACGGAGTATCTTCAAGTTCTACTGTATGGTTGATGCGACGAAGACCTAGACCTTTAAGGCACGCTTTGTGCTTAGGTAGGCGACCAATTGAGCTTTTAGTTTGAGTTACTTTAATAGTTGCCATCGTGTGCTTACTCCGAAATAGATTCAACAGTTAGACCACGTTTAGCAGCAACCATTTCTGGTGACTTAACGTCTACTAGAGCACCAATCGTTGCACGAACGATGTTGATAGGGTTCGTAGAACCGTATGCTTTAGAAAGTACGTTATGTACGCCCGCAACTTCAAGTACAGCACGCATTGCACCACCGGCAATAACACCTGTACCTTCTGCAGCTGGCTGCATGTAAACTTTAGAGCCCGAATGACGACCTTTCACCGGGTGGTGAAGAGTGCCTTCGTTCAGCGCAACAGTAACCATGTTACGACGCGCTTTTTCCATTGCTTTTTGAATCGCAGCAGGTACTTCACGAGCTTTGCCGTAACCGAAACCTACACGACCATTACCGTCACCAACTACTGTTAGTGCAGTGAAGCTCATGATTCGACCACCTTTAACCGTCTTAGATACACGGTTAACAGCGATTAGCTTTTCTTGCAAATCATTAGCTTGTTGTTGTTCTTTAGCCATCTTCCAACCCTACCTTAGAATTTCAGACCAGCTTCGCGAGCAGATTCTGCTAGCGCCGCTACTCGACCGTGGTATTGGAAACCAGAACGATCGAATGCAACTGAAGCTACGCCTTTTTCAAGAGCGCGCTCAGCAACAGCTTTACCAACTGCTTTAGCTGCATCAACGTTACCAGTGTTCTTAACTTGCTCACGGATCGCTTTTTCTACAGTAGAAGCAGCTGCGATAACCTCAGAGCCGTTTGCCGCGATAACTTGTGCGTAAACATGGCGAGGAGTACGGTGTACTACCAGGCGAGTTGCACCAAGTTCTGCAATCTTACGACGTGCACGTGTAGCACGACGGATGCGAGATGCTTTCTTATCCATAGTGATACCTTACTTCTTCTTAGCTTCTTTAGTACGCACATTTTCATCTGCGTAACGAACACCTTTACCTTTGTAAGGCTCAGGAGCACGGTAAGAACGAATGTCAGCCGCAACTTGACCAACTAGCTGCTTGTCACAACCAGTTACAACGATCTCAGTTTGGCTAGGGCACTCAGCTTTAATACCTTCAGGTAGAGCGTGCTCTACTGGGTGAGAAAAACCAAGAGTTAGAGCTACAGAGTTGCCTTTCATAGCAGCACGGTAACCAACACCCTTTAGAGTTAGCTTCTTAGTGAAGCCCTCTGTAACACCCACAACCATGTTGTTAACTAGAGCGCGAGCTGTACCAGCTTGTGCCCATGCGTTAGCAACACCTTCTTTCGGACCGAAAGTTAGGTTGTTTTCTTCCTGTGCAATAACTACGGCGTTGTTAAGAACGCGAGTAAGCTCACCTTTGCTACCTTTTACAGTAACTTCTTGGCCGTTTAGTTTCACCTCTACGCCAGCTGGAATAGCGACAGGTGCTTTAGCAACACGAGACATAATCTACTCCTTATTAAGCTACGTAACAGATGATTTCACCGCCAAGACCTGCTTTACGAGCAGCACGGTCAGACATTAGACCCTTGGAAGTAGAAACAACTGCAATACCAAGACCGCCCATCACTGTTGGTAGAGAGTCTTTATTTTTATAAACTCTTAGACCAGGACGTGATACACGCTTGATTTGCTCGATTACAGGTTTAGCTTGGAAGTACTTAAGAGTAACTTCTAGCTCAGGTTTTGCTTCGCCTTCAACAGCGAAGTCTACGATGTAACCTTCAGCTTTTAGTAGTGCAGCAATTGCAACTTTAAGCTTTGAAGAAGGCATTTTTACAGCAACTTTGTTTGCTGCCTGACCGTTACGAACGCGGGTCAGCATATCCGAAATCGGATCTTGCATGCTCATAAGATTTACTCCAAATGATTAAGTGGCAATTACCAGCTAGCCTTACGAAGACCCGGAATCTCGCCTTTCATGCAAGCTTCACGAACCTTAATGCGGCTTAGACCGAATTTACGTAGGTAACCGTGTGGACGACCAGTTTGGTTGCAACGGTTACGCTGACGTGATGCACTTGAATCACGTGGAAGAGATTGCAGTTTAAGAACCGCATTCCAACGATCTTCTTCAGATGCGTTTACATCGCTAATGATAACTTTTAGCGCAGAACGCTTTTCAGCGAACTTAGCTACTAGTTTTGCACGTTTAGCTTCACGTGCTTTCATTGATTGTTTAGCCATAACAGTAACCCTACCCTTACTTACGGAATGGGAAGTTAAAGGCAGCCAGCAGAGCTCGGCCTTCCTCATCGGAACCCGCAGAAGTCGTGATAGTGATATCAAGACCGCGGACACGATCGACTTTATCGTAGTCGATTTCCGGAAAGATGATTTGCTCGCGAACGCCCATGCTGTAGTTACCGCGACCGTCGAAAGACTTAGCGCTAACACCACGGAAATCACGTACACGTGGAAGTGCGATAGAGATTAAACGCTCTAAAAATTCCCACATGCGCTCACCACGCAAGGTTACTTTACAACCAATTGGGTAGCCTTCACGAATTTTGAAACCAGCTACAGATTTACGCGCTTTAGTGATAAGTGGCTTTTGACCAGAGATCGTTGCCATATCAGCTGCTGCGTTTTCTAGCAGTTTCTTATCGTTGATTGCTTCACCAACGCCCATGTTTAGGGTGATTTTCTCAATCCTAGGGACTTGCATGACGCTTGTGTAGCTGAACTCTTTGGTAAGCTCAGCGACTACAGACGACTTGTAGTAATCATGCAGTTTCGCCATAGTAGAACTCCAAATTACTTCTAATTAGTTAGAAACAGTTTCGCCGTTAGATTTGAAGAAACGAACTTTCTTGCCATCTTCGATACGGAAACCGATACGGTCTGCTTTACCAGTAGCCGCGTTAAAAACTGCAACGTTAGAAGCGTCAATAGCTGCTTCTTGTTCAACGATGCCACCTTGTTGACCTAGAGCCGGAACCGGCTTTTGGTGTTTCTTAACAAGGTTGATGCCTTCAACGATAACTTTACCAGTTGTCAGAACCTTAGTTACTTTACCTTTCTTGCCTTTATCTTTACCAGCAAGAATGATTACTTCGTCATTACGACGGATTTTAGCTGCCATATTGCCGCTCCTTACAGAACTTCAGGTGCTAGTGATACAATCTTCATGAATTTCGCGTTACGAAGTTCACGAGTCACAGGACCAAAGATACGTGTGCCGACTGGTTGCTCAGTAGTGTCGTTTAACAATACACAAGCATTACTGTCGAAGCGAATGACAGAACCGTCTGGGCGACGAACGCCTTTACGGGTGCGCACTACTACCGCCTTCAGAACATCACCTTTTTTTACTTTACCGCGAGGAATTGCTTCCTTAACTGTAACTTTGATGATGTCACCGATATGTGCATAACGGCGGTGAGAGCCACCCAGAACCTTAATACACATTACCTTGCGCGCGCCAGAGTTATCTGCTGCGTCAAGTGTACTTTGCATCTGGATCATTGTTAGTGCTCCGCTAAATATTAAAACTAGACCCTCTCGGGTCGGGCTGCCTCTTTAAAAGGGACGCGAATTGTACCACCCTTTTTTTAAATTGGGTAGACAAAAAACAAGCGGCCCCAAAAATAATTTGGAGCCGCTTATAAGTTATAGAATTACAAAGATTAAATCTTCGCTTTTTCTAGAACTTTAACCAATGTCCAAGACTTAGTCTTAGACAGAGGACGACACTCAGCGATTTCAACTTTGTCGCCTAGGCCACAAGTGTTGTCTTCGTCGTGTGCGTGTACTTTAGTCGTGCGTTTAACGTATTTACCGTAAATTGGGTGTTTTACAGTACGTTCGATAGCAACAACGATAGACTTGTCCATCTTGTCACTTACTACACGGCCTTGCTGGATGCGGTTAGTTTCGCTCATTATGCGCCTGCCTTTTCAGTCAAAACAGTTTTCACACGTGCGATATCACGGCGTACAGCTTTTAGAGTATGAGTTTGCTGAAGCTGACCAGTTGCAGCTTGCATGCGCAAGTTGAACTGTTCACGTAGCAAATTCAATAGCTCAGCGTTAAGCTCTTCAACGTTCTTTTCGCGTAGATCTTGTGCTTTCATCACATCACCTGCTTAGTTACAAAAGTAGTTTTAACAGGCAGTTTACGTGCCGCTAGGCGGAACGCTTCACGTGCCAACTCTTCAGGTACGCCATTCATTTCGTACATAACTTTGCCAGGTTGGATTTGAGCAACCCAGTACGCTACTGAACCTTTACCTTTACCTTGACGAACTTCAAGAGGCTTTTCAGTAATCGGTTTGTCTGGGAATACACGAATCCAGATTTGACCTTGACGCTTAATGTGACGTGTCATAGCACGACGTGCCGCTTCGATTTGACGTGCAGTCAGACGACCACGGCCAACAGCTTTAAGACCGAATTCGCCGAAGCTTACTTCAGTACCTTTAGCTAGACCACGGTTACGACCAGTCATAACCTTGCGGAACTTAGTACGTTTTGGTTGTAGCATCGTTCGACTCCTTACTTACGGCCTTTACGCTGCTTCTTAGGCTTATCGCCTTTAGGCTCTACTGCGTTAGCAGCTGGCATACCGCCTAGAATCTCACCTTTGAAGATCCAAACTTTAATGCCGATCACACCGTATTGAGTGTGAGCCGAAGAAGTTGCGTAATCAATGTCTGCACGTAGAGTGTGTAGAGGCACACGGCCTTCACGGTACCACTCAGAACGTGCGATTTCAGCGCCGCCTAGACGACCACTTACTTCCACTTTGATACCTTTAGCGCCTAGACGCATAGCGTTTTGTACTGCGCGCTTCATAGCACGACGGAACATAACACGACGCTCTAGTTGAGACGCGATGCTATCAGCTACAAGCTGACCATCTAACTCAGGCTTACGTACTTCAGCGATATTGATTTGCGCTGGTACACCTGCGATTTTAGCTACAGCTGCGCGTAGCTTCTCTACGTCTTCACCTTTCTTACCGATAACAACGCCAGGACGAGCAGTGTGAATAGTCACACGGATGCTCTTAGCTGGACGCTCGATAACGATACGAGATAGTGATGCTTTTTGTAGTTCCTTTGTAAGGAACTGACGTACCTTGAAGTCGCCGTCTAGGTTGTCAGCGAAATCTTTGGTATTAGCAAACCATGTAGCATTCCAAGGCTTAACGATGCCAAGACGAATACCATTAGGATGTACTTTCTGACCCATTGCTTACTCTCCTAGTCTTTAGCGATCTGCTACAACAATAGTGATGTGGCTTGAACGCTTCAAGATACGATCCGCACGACCTTTAGCACGAGGCATAATACGCTTCATGATAGGGCCCTCATCTACGAAGATTTTAGCGACATTTAGATCGTCGATATCTGCACCTTCGTTATGTTCCGCGTTAGCGATAGCTGACTCTAGAACTTTCTTAACTAGAACAGCAGCTTTTTTGTTGCTGAAAGTTAGAATTTCTAGAGCTTGGTCTACCGACTTACCGCGGATTTGGTCTGCAACTAAGCGAGCTTTCTGTGGAGAAATACGAGCAAAGTTATGTTTAGCTAAAGCTTCCATCATCTACTCCTTACTTCTTCTTAGCTTTCTTATCTGCAGCATGACCGCGATAAGTACGAGTTGGTGCAAATTCGCCCAGTTTGTGACCGATCATTTCTTCGGTAACGAAAACTGGAACGTGCTGACGACCATTATGGACAGCGATGGTCAAACCAATCATTGTTGGGATGATCATTGAGCGACGGGACCAAGTCTTAATAGGCTTTTTGTCTCCGCTTTCCACCGCTTTCTCTACCTTCTTCAGCAAGTGTAGGTCAATAAAAGGACCTTTCTTGAGAGAACGTGGCATGGCGATTCCTCTTTATAAATTATTTAGTGCGACGACGTACGATGTACTTGTCAGTGCGCTTGTTCTTACGAGTCTTGAAGCCCTTAGTAGGAACGCCCCAAGGAGAAACTGGGTGACGACCACCAGATGTGCGGCCTTCACCACCACCGTGTGGGTGATCCACCGGGTTCATTACTACACCACGTACGGTTGGACGTACGCCGCGCCAGCGTGAAGCACCAGCTTTACCAAGTTCACGTAGCATATGCTCAGAGTTACCAACTTCACCGATCGTTGCGCGACCTTCAGAAAGTACTTTGCGCATTTCACCAGAACGTAGACGGATAGTGATGTATGCACCGTCGCGAGCAACGATTTGAGCATAAGCACCAGCCGAACGAGCTAGTTGAGCACCTTTACCAGGCTTAAGTTCAACACAGTGTACAGTAGAACCTACTGGGATGTTGCGCATCGGCAGAGTGTTACCTGCTTTGATTGGCGCATCAACACCAGATTGGATCTGGTCACCGGCTTGAATGCCTTTTGGTGCAATGATGTAACGACGCTCACCGTCTGCGTACAGAACTAGAGCGATGTTAGCGCTACGGTTTGGATCGTATTCTAGACGCTCAACTTTCGCTGGGATGCCATCTTTAGTACGTTTGAAGTCAATTACACGGTAGTGGTGCTTGTGACCACCGCCGATGTGACGTACTGTGATACGACCGTTGTTGTTACGACCACCGTTCTTAGAGTTTTTCTCTAGAAGAGGTGCGTATGGCTTACCCTTGTGTAGGTCAGCGTTAACAACTTTAACGACGTGACGACGACCAGGGGAAGTCGGCTTACATTTAACAATAGCCATTTTTAACTACTCCTGTTATTCCGCGCCGCCAACGAAGTCAAGATCTTGACCTTCTTTCAAAGTAACGTAGGCTTTCTTAACGTCTGAACGACGGCCTTCACGCATACCTTGACGTTTGGTCTTACCCTTTTGAACAAGAGTATTTACAGACTTAACTTCAACTTCAAATAGCTTTTCTACAGCTGCTTTGATCTCTTTCTTAGTTGCATCTTTAGCTACTTTGAAAACGATAGTGTTCGCTTTCTCAGCTGCCATAGTTGCTTTTTCAGAGATGTGCGGAGCACGTAGAACTTTTAAGATACGCTCTTCAGTGATCATGCTAGCATCTCCTCAACTTGCTTAACTGCGTCCGCAGTCATTAGAACCTTGTCGAATGCAATTAGAGATACTGGATCAACACCAGCAACGTCACGTGCATCAACTTTGTATAGGTTACGAGCAGCTAAGAATAGATTTTCATCTACTTCGCCAGTAACAATCAGAACGTCGCTTAGCTCAAGCTCTTTAAGCTTAGCTACAAGTTCTTTTGTTTTTGGTGCTTCTACTGAGAAGTTATCAACAACGATTAGACGCTCTTGACGAACAAGCTCAGAAAGAATGCTCTTCATAGCACCGCGGTACATTTTCTTGTTTACTTTTTGGCTGTGATCTTGTGGTTTCGCAGCAAAAGTAACACCACCTGTACGCCAGATTGGGCTACGAATTGTACCAGCACGTGCGCGGCCAGTACCTTTTTGACGCCATGGCTTAGCGCCACCGCCAGATACTTCAGAACGAGTCTTTTGAGCACGAGTACCTTGACGAGCACCTGCTGCATATGCAACAACTACTTGGTGTACAAGAGCTTCGTTGAAGTCACGTCCGAAAGTAGTCTCGGAAACAGTTAGTGCATCAGCACCTTTAACCATCAATTCCATTACTTACTCCTAGACGTTATGCTTTAACAGCAGGTTTTACGATCACGTTGCCGCCTGTTGAGCCTGGTACTGCACCTTTAATAAGAAGCAGATTGCGCTCAGCGTCAACACGTACGATCTCTAGGTTTTGAGTCGTTACACGCTCAGCACCCATGTGACCTGCCATTTTCTTGCCTTTAAACACGCGACCTGGAGTTTGACATTGGCCAATTGAACCCGGTGCACGGTGAGACAAAGAGTTACCGTGAGTCATATCTTGAGTAGAGAAGTTCCAACGCTTAACAGCGCCTTGGAAGCCTTTACCTTTAGATGTACCAGTAACGTCTACTTTTTTAATTTCGTTGAAAAGTTCTACGTTTAGCTCAGCGCCAACTTCAAACTCTTCGCCGTTTTCTAAACGGAATTCCCAAAGACCGCGACCTGCTTCTACACCCGCTTTCGCGAAGTGACCAGCTTCAGGTTTAGTTACACGGTTAGCTTTCTTAGCACCAGTAGTTACTTGGATTGCTGCGTAGCCGTCGTTCTCTAGAGTTTTAACTTGAGAAATACGGTTCGCTTCAACCTCAACAACAGTTACTGGGATAGAAACGCCTTCTTCAGTAAATACGCGGGTCATACCCACTTTACGTCCGACTAGACCAATCATTATTCTTATCTCCCTTAACCTAGGCTGATTTGAACATCAACGCCAGCTGCAAGATCAAGACGCATTAGAGCATCAACAGTTTTGTCTGTTGGCTCAACGATGTCGATCAAACGCTTGTGAGTACGGATTTCGTACTGGTCACGTGCATCTTTGTTGACGTGTGGAGAGGTAAGAACAGTGAAACGCTCTTTACGAGTAGGTAGTGGGATAGGACCACGAACCTGTGCGCCAGTACGTTTTGCTGTTTCAACGATTTCCGCAGTTGAAGCATCGATTAGCTTGTAATCAAACGCTTTAAGGCGGATACGAATACGTTGGTTCTGCATGAGACAGAGCTCCAATTATTAAAAATTACACAAACAATATCGCCACTCAAACTCGATAAAACGAGAGAATGCCGATTGATTTATGTGAAACCGTAGCATCCAAAATTAGGACGCATTGTCAGTTAATTTTTGAAGTAAAGACAAGCCTTACTATTTTTATTAACCGCGAACATAAGCTGAGTATACATTACTAGGTAAAACCTACTCCTCAGTGCTCATTGGTTCACAACCAGCTTAAGCCAGTGCGGTGCATTATACAGATCACACTTTAACTTGCAAGCTGTGTTTGAAAAATAATCGCAGAATCTATTGAGAGGGGTGATTGGAGGATTTTTAGTTCTTGGTAGTGCCCTACCGCCTGAAAAAGAAATGCAAGGTAGCCACTAGGATGCGCCTGAGCAGCTACCCTTGTTATCGATATATTTTAGCCTTCGTCTTCATCGACATATTGAGCTTGTAGGTAATTTTGAATACCCGTCATTTTGATGAGGCCAAGTTGGGTTTCTAACCAATCGACATGCTCTTCTTCATCTTCCAAAATCTCAAGAAACAGATCTCGTGACACATAGTCATGAATATCTTCTGCATAAGCGATGGCGTTTTTCAGATCTGGAATGGCTTCCATCTCTAACGATAAGTCACACTCCAGCATTTCCTGAGTATCTTCGCCGATTTTAAGTTTACCTAGCTCCTGCAGATTGGGTAGCCCTTCGAGAAACAAGATTCGTTCAATCAGATGGTCGGCATGTTTCATTTCGTCGATGGATTCATGATACTCCTTGTCGGCTAGATGCTTTAAGCCCCAGTCTTTATACATACGCGCATGCAAGAAGTACTGATTTATTGCGACAAGTTCATTACCAAGAATTTTATTGAGATGTTGAATGATGATTGGATCGCCTTTCATGACATAGCCCTCCTCTTTGGCTCTTCTAACTGTAGAACCAAATCGAGAAGTGTCAAAAAAGCTACTGCTCTTTGGGCAGAATTAGCTTGCCTGTTTGAACAGGTCTTTCGCGGTGTCGTTAATAACTTTTTTTGCTGAACGTACACACTTGCCGCATTGACTGCCAAGTGCTGTACACTTTTTAATTCCTTTTATGTCAGTAATGCCCTCTTCTAATACCAACTTGCGGATTTTCTTATCCGAGACCCCATGGCATAAACAAACGTACATAGTAAAACCTAACCCTTTAACTTGAGGTTAAATATAAAAAGGAATCATTCTTATTACCAGTCAAAATTTACCCTATGTTTATATCGATTGGTTATAGTGTTTTGTCGAAAAGAGAGATTAACGGGCTTTGAAGCGAAGATAGTTTAGGAGGGTGATTTAAGCCGTTAAGTAAATAACTGTATTTAAATCGGAATATAGACTGTGGATATTACGTGTTAGGAATTTCCCTTATAACCAAAATAAAAAAGGGAAGCCGAAGCTCCCCTTTTTTGATGCGTGCTCTTCTAATGAAGAGAGTGCAAAAATCTAAATGCTATTAAGCGAAGATTTTAGCTACAACACCAGCACCTACAGTACGGCCACCTTCACGGATAGCGAAACGTAGGCCTTCGTCCATTGCGATTGGAGCGATTAGCTCAACAGTCATTTGAACGTTGTCACCTGGCATTACCATTTCTACGCCTTCTGGTAGAGTGATGTCGCCTGTTACGTCAGTTGTACGGAAGTAGAACTGTGGACGGTAACCTTTGAAGAAAGGAGTGTGACGGCCRCCTTCGTCTTTAGAAAGTACGTATACTTCAGACTCRAACTTAGTGTGTGGGTTGATAGAACCTTTAGCAGATAGTACTTGGCCACGTTCAACTTCGTCACGCTTAGTACCACGTAGAAGTGCACCAACGTTCTCACCTGCACGACCTTCGTCAAGCAGCTTACGGAACATTTCAACACCAGTACAAGTAGTAAGAGTAGTTTCTTTGATACCAACGATTTCTACTTCGTCACCTACACGTAGGATACCACGCTCGATACGACCAGTTACAACAGTACCACGACCTNAACTTAGTGTGTGGGTTGATAGAACCTTTAGCAGATAGTACTTGGCCACGTTCAACTTCGTCACGCTTAGTACCACGTAGAAGTGCACCAACGTTCTCACCTGCACGACCTTCGTCAAGCAGCTTACGGAACATTTCAACACCAGTACAAGTAGTAAGAGTAGTTTCTTTGATACCAACGATTTCTACTTCGTCACCTACACGTAGGATACCACGCTCGATACGACCAGTTACAACAGTACCACGACCTTGGATCGAGAATACGTCTTCGATTGGTAGTAGGAACGGTTGGTCAACTGCACGCTCTGGCTCAGGGATGTAAGAATCTAGTGCTTCTGCAAGCTCAACGATCTTGTCTTCCCACTGCTTCTCGCCGTTTAGTGCGCCAAGTGCAGAACCTTGGATAACTGGTAGGTCATCACCTGGGAAGTCGTACTCAGAAAGAAGTTCACGAACTTCCATTTCTACTAGCTCAAGTAGCTCTTCGTCATCAACCATGTCACATTTGTTCATGAATACGATGATGTAAGGGATACCAACTTGACGACCAAGTAGGATGTGCTCACGAGTTTGAGGCATTGGGCCGTCAGTCGCAGCAACAACTAGGATACCACCGTCCATTTGCGCAGCACCAGTGATCATGTTTTTAACATAATCCGCGTGTCCTGGGCAGTCTACGTGTGCGTAGTGACGTGATGGAGTGTCGTACTCAACGTGAGAAGTAGCGATTGTGATACCGCGCTCACGCTCTTCTGGAGCGTTATCGATAGATGCGAAATCTTTAGCAACACCACCGTACACTTTTGCAAGTGTAGTACAGATAGCAGCAGTTAGAGTTGTTTTACCGTGGTCAACGTGGCCGATAGTACCAACGTTTACGTGCGGTTTCGTACGTTCAAATTTTTCTTTAGACA
>NZ_JAKEUW010000039.1:0-47904 GCF_022398115.1 Vibrio sp. Isolate22
TCGCTAACTCAATGGAAAACTGACTCTGGCTACCACGACCGTTCAATCTCTGAGACGGCAATGTCCCGATATAAAGGACTGACTAGCGGCACATTGAGCTTGAGATGCGCTAACTCAATGGAAAACTGACTCTGGCTACCACGACCGTTCAATCTCTGAGACGGCAATGTCCCGATATAAAGGACTGACTAGCGGCACATTGAGCTTGAGATGTTATAACGCTCAAGTTGGTGAGGCGTTAGCAAACGTCAAAGCAATGAACAAAGTTCTAGGACTAGGTATGCCTATTAGAAACTAACAGGTAAGTTCCGTAGGATAGATACGTCCTTTAGCTGATTTGATCAACAACGCCGTTGGCATATGTCGGTGAAAGCACGCTTCAAGATTCAATTTGAATTTGTATGTGTCGTAAAATGGTAAATATCGAGTGTAAAAGTTAGACATGATAGTGCTCTGTCCATCACCCGAGCACATTATGAACAAGTTAAGTTTTGATCGCAGAGCACCGCTTTACGTAGTCTCTGCACTTGTCCTCAATACACTATTCAGTTTGTGGTTGCTGAGCATTGCTTCTACAGCTGCGATGGTTTTCTCTGTGTGTGCGCTCTTTCTTCTTAGCACACTGATAACCGCACGGCTTTATCGACATGAGATGAATCAAAGTCAAAATAGCCTATCTGAAGCGATCATTGATGGTGTTGCTGGCTTTATCGTCCTCGATAGCCAATTGAGGATCATTCAGGTGAATCAGCAATTTTCTAGAATATCCGGTTATGCGTTTGACCAAGTTGAATCTCGCCCTATTTCAGACCTTTGTTTCATGAACAATAACGGCCTGATATCAAGTATTGCAGATTCGCTTAAACAGAATTGTCGTTGGAAAGGGGAGCTGAGTGGAGTCAGTCGCTTGGGTGAGCATTTCACGGTCAATGTGGTGGTAGAGAAACTCAAAGATTTACTGCCGCAAAGTGAAAAGTATGTCGTTACTTTTACCGATATTAGTCGTCGTAAAATCTTAGAACGTCGCCTAAGAATGCTGGTGGAAACAGACTCGCTGACAGGGTGCTGGAACCGACGCCGCTTCGATAAAGATCTCAACCATTATTCAAATCTGGCAGAGCGCTATGGTTACACACATTCTTGCTTAGCGTTAGTCGACTTAGATAACTTTAAAACTATCAATGATACGCATGGTCATGACCAAGGTGACAACGCACTCAAAGAAGTGGCTGAACTACTGCGAAACAACAGTCGTGATACTGATATTGTGGCTCGTATTGGCGGTGAAGAGTTCGCTATTTTGATGCCAGAAACGAACCTCGAAGATGCCTTTGAAGCTATGTATCGATTAAAGGAAGTGATTGCTAAAGGCACAAGCTTGAACTTAACGGTGAGCAGCGGAGTGTGTGAAATACATACGCAGGCCGAAGCAACCTATCGAAGTGCAGACAGGGCGCTTTACCGCGCTAAAGAAAATGGTCGTAATAGGGTATGTAGCTCCAGTTCGGGTTATCTATCACCTATCGTGATTGGGTAGCCTAGATCATAGTGAGAGCCCTCTATACCTTGAGCTGCGGCCCAAGGCACAGAAAAGTTTTTAACCCGATATTGAACGCTGATAAATTTTTGGTGTTAACCCTGAAACACGTTTAAAGGCTCTAGAGAAGTGGGAGATGTTGGTGTAACCCAACTGACTAGAGATGTAAGTCAGAGTGTGCCCTTCTTCCATGAGTTCACAGGCTACAGAGAACATCAGGTTCTCTTTAATTTTTCGGTAGGTTGTGTTTTCATTTTTAAGTTTGCGTTGAAAGGTTCTAACCGAGAAATTAAGCAGCTCCGCCGCCTCTTCAAGCGAAAGGTCTTGCTCTTTCATATAGGGTTGGAGCAGTTCATAAACGCTGTCGGTAAAGCTGGTGTGCCATTCAACGATAGCGGGCTTATTACTTAAGTCTTTAGCTGTGAGGCGAATTGGCAGCTGCAGAATCTCATCTGGGATCATCACGGCGGTTGAACTGTGGTCGATGAACAACTGGCAATTGCTTGGAACCAAGGTTTTGACGATGTCGGTATCATGGCCTTGCAAGCGAATCTTGGTTGGTTGCCAAGGTGACTGAGACAAAATCGTGATTAACTCAATGATGTAGGTGATGGCAAACACTTCCCCCCACTGGAACATGGATGAAGGCTCGTCTCGTGATCTTCGGCAAAACCAGCTCTGTCCATGTTCCACAACGAAGTCGACACTACTACCGGGTGAGTCGTGAGAGAAAATGGTATTGATGTGCTTTAACGCGTCACCAATGGTTTCGAAATCGGTAAATTGATGCAAGACGTATGGGATGATTCTTCGCCTAAAAGCAAGCCCCAGAACATCCGTGAACCGAGATACGCCAAGTTGTGAAGAGGTTAGGTAAATGAGTCGTTTGATAGATTCTGACGGTACAAAATCGCTTTCTGACTCAATAAGGTCCGGCGGTAGACCAGAGTCTTCGAGCAGCCTGTGAAGATCCAATCCATAGTCAGTAAACATCTGCACGAGGATCTTTGCGTAGCTGGTTTGTATTACTGGTACTTGATAGGGGCTATTGGCCATGATCAATCAATCCTTGTGTATTGATACATAATTGGACGTGCATATCGTTTACGACACTTTGTTTAGTAAATCTAACTCTAATTACTTGAGTTTTCCATGGTCGTGTTTATTTTTAAGATATTAATTTTGTTGATTTTAGTTATTGAGAAGGGAGTCCCATGTCAGAAGTCGAAGGGAACAAGCAAGACGTAAAAGAAGAAAGCGCTCAACCGGAACAGGGCAAAGATAAAGTGAGAAAGGTCACCAATTATCTACTCGCTTTCGTCGGATTCACACTGTTGTTCAGCATCATTGCCGATCGAATTATTCCAATTACCGATAACGCTCGTGTTAAAGGTTACATTGTTCCTGTTAAGCCTGAGGTGTCAGGCAAAGTATTGGACATTTTGGTTCAGCCCAATCAACTGGTTAATCAAGGCGACACCTTAGCCATCCTCGATGACTCTGATTACCGAATCGCGGTACAGCAAGCCGAGCAGAATCTCGAAATTGCAGGGCAAAATGTTGGGGCTCAAACCGCAAGTATCGCTTCTGCCCAAGCTAAGCTCACTTCTGCTTTGGTTGAGAAGCAAAATACTCAGCTGCAGGCGAAGCGTATCTTGGAGATGGCAGACAAAGGTGTGGTTTCCAAGTCGGATGCAGACGAAGCTCGAGCGGCTTTGGCAACAGCGCGAGCTAACGTGACGAATGCTGAAGCAGATTTGGAACGTGCTAAGCAACAAATGGGTAAAGAGGGTGAAGAGAATAGCCAAGTGAAAGCAGCATTGCTGGCGTTGGAACAAGCTCAACTTAACCTTGAACGCACTGTTATCAAAGCACCAACACAAGGTGGTGTGTCTAACTTCAGCTTATCGGAAGGCTTTTATGCTTCAGCCGGCCAAGCGATCATGACGTTTGTTTCGACGGAAGATATCTGGATCGAAGCTTACTACCGTGAAAATAGCTTAGGTAACGTCACGGTTGGCGATGAAGTGGAAGTGGCTCTAGATTTTGCTCCGGGTCGAATCGTGAAAGGCCGTGTGAGCAGCATTGATTGGGGTGTCGATTGGGGACAAAACGATCAAGCAGGTAAACTTGCTCAGGCGAGTCAACAAACTGGCTGGTTGCGCCAAACTCAAATGCTGCCAATTACTATCGAATTTGAACGTGATGCGATGCAAGGCATGCTGCGTGTTGGTGGTCAGGCGGATGTGATTGTTTACAGCGGCGATAACTTTGTTTTCAACGCAATAGGCAAACTTTGGATTCGATTTATAAGTGTATTGTCTTATGTCCGATAAGCCCGTACTCGATCAACAAACACAGCAACGGATCCTGCGGTATACCGTCGGGGTCACGTTAGCTGTCTTTTTAGCTGCATGGATTAACTGGCCGCTTGCATTTGTAGCGCCAGTGTTCACGGCTAAGTTTTTAATCGATAAACCAAACCTGCATAAAGAAACTGTCTACGAACTGTTGTTGGCGGTGGTTGCTACTATGGCGTTGGGTTTATTGCTGTCTCGTGGGATAACCCATTATCCAATCCCTCTGTTAATTTTGGTGGGATTAATGATGTTGTGGGGTTACTACCTATTTGTAGACCCTAAATGGAACCTGTTTGCTACCGTGTTATTGATTGCCGTGTTGATGTTGCCTTTTATGGCGATTGATAACCCTGGTGTCTCAGTATTACTGGCATCTGGCCTGGCGACATCAGGTGTGGTTTCAGTGATGATCTTTGCGTTAGTCCACGTGTTTTTCCCTGAGCCCAAATCCGAATTCTCAGGGTTTGCGGCGGCGCCACTTGAAAAGAGACAGCGCTGGTATGCGGCATTTCGGGCTATGATCATCTCTTATCCAGTGGTGTGCTTTTTCTTTATTTTTCAAATCTCTGAAGCGTTACTGACAATGATGTTTATTGCGCTGCTATCGTTAATGATTACGTCAGAGAAATCGATAAAGTTAAGTGCCTTTTTGGTGATCAGTAACGGTATTGGAGGCTTGTTGGCGATTGCGGCATTTTCGATTCTTTCGATTGTTCCTAACATTGTCTTCTATTCTTTGTTTATCGGTCTTGTTGCTATTCTTATGGCGACCAAGATCTATACCGTTCCAGAAAAAGCGCCGATCTTTGCCACTGCATTCAGCACCTTATTGGTACTTGTTGGGAGCACATTGATGAGCTCTGGCGATATTGATAGCAACACTTTTATTCGCATATTCCAGTTAGTGTTAATTGGAATTTATATGATTTTGGCTTCGCTTTTCCTCGAGACTAGGAATTGGAAGTTCTTACAAAATCAGCCTTAATTTTTGCCTCTACAAGGACGTGTCATGAAGTTAACCGATGATTTTTCTAAACAGGCGATTGACGCCGCAATCAAAATTGCCGCCATCGCCATACTGGTTTATTGGTGTTTTTCAATTTTACGCCCATTCATATTGCTGGTGGTGTGGGGTGCGATTATCGCGACTGCGTTGTATCCAGTAGCTGTTGCCATCTCAAACAAAACTGGGCTGTCGAAAGGTAAAGCCAGTGCATTATTGAGCTTCATTGGCGTGTTGTTGCTGCTTATCCCATTAGTGGCATTGTCTTCTGGCATCTACACGAGTGCATCCGACTTAATGACTGGGCTTCAGGACGGAACCTTGTCTCTACCTAAACCAAAAGAGTCGCTACAAGAGATCCCATTCATCGGTGAAAAAGTGTATGCCACTTTAGTTCATGCCTCTTCAAATATCGAAGGCGTGTTCATCAAGTACGCGGAAGAGCTTAAGGCATTTGCTACTAAAGCGGCTTCAATTTTAGGGTCTCTTGGTGGTGGTTTTATTCAATTCATTATCTCGACCATTATTGCTGGTGCGTTTATGAGTAATGCAGACAAATGCCAGACGGGCGTAACGCATTTAATCGCGCGTCTGACTGATGGAAAAGGTGTTGAATTAGTCCAGCTATCGAAATCAACGGTGCGAAGTGTTGTGCAAGGTGTGATTGGTGTTGCTGTCATTCAATCCATTATGTCAGCAATCGGATTGGTGATCGCGGGTGTTCCTGCAGCGGCAATGTGGGCATTGGCCGTGTTACTTATTGCGATTATCCAGTTACCTCCGATTCTTGCGCTATTGCCTGCAATTATCTACATGTTCAGTGTTGAATCGACTCTTGCGGCAAGCTTGTTCTTGGTTTGGTGTATTTTGGTCAGCGGCAGTGACGCTATCTTAAAACCTATGCTGTTAAGCCGTGGTTCTCATATTCCAATGTTGGTGATTCTGCTCGGTGCGTTAGGTGGAATGGCGATGTCCGGCATCGTAGGTTTGTTTGTCGGTGCAGTTATCTTGAGTTTGTCTTACGAGCTAATGGTCTCTTGGTTAGGCTTGGAGCCAAGAGAAGAGGACAAATAGATGAAGGCAGTCTCGAAAGACGACAACTTCTATTTCCTGTTTTACGCACTGTTAGTGTTGTTTTTTGGTTGCGCGGTGATGCAGCAGTTTTATCCGCAAGGCCAAAAAACGATTCTGTTCTTGATCATTATTACCCTGGCGGTTTCGATTGTCGGCATTCATAAAGAGCGGTCTTTGTATCGCTCTTGGTATGGGCTGTTATTGATCACGGCATCGGTGTCGGGTGTCTTCTCCTTCCTAGAAGGTTACAACTTATCTATAGTGACGCTAACGGCATTAACCATGTTCCTGTTTTCGCATATTTACTCTGCTTTAAGGCAAGTGATGCAAGCGAAAACGGTCACACCTAATCACATCATAGGTTCTATCTGTATTTATTTGCTGCTAGGCTTTGCGTGGTCGACTATCTACTTGTTGATTCTCGAGATCTTTCCTAACGCATTTAATGGCTTAGAAGAGCAAATTTGGCTAACCAATTTGTTTAATGCGATGTATTTCAGCTTTATCACTCTGACAACGGTAGGCTATGGAGATATTTCTCCAGCCTTGCCAGTTGCTCAGTTCTTTGTATTTATGGAATCTATCATTGGCAGCTTCTATTTAGCGATTATGGTGGCGAGTTTAGTCAGTATTCGGTTGGCACAGTCTCAGTCCGATTAGCGCATATACAAAAAAGCCCGGCGATTACCGGGCTTTTTATTGTTTAGCAGAGCTGTGTCTTAAGATGCAGTTGCTTGTATTTTTTCTAGTTCCGCAATCGTTGTTTGCGATACGAGTTGGCCATCCATGTAGTAAGTCACGTTTTGGCCTTCTTTGATACCAGTAAGTGTTGCGGTTTCACCACTGTTGTAAACGATGTCCATTTGGATGGTGTTTTCATCGATCTTAATCATTTCACCGGTTTCAATAGTACGGTTGTTCGAAATTGGGCCAACAGGCGCTTCTTTTAGGCTTGGGTCCAGGTCATCGTTCACTTTGAAGTGAGTGTCTGTTTTTGTATCAAATACGTGTGGTGCGCCGCTGATAGGGTTTTTGCCCGTCCAGAATTCAAGTGAGTTGAATACCACGTAGTCGGCAGCGGTTGTAATACCGTATACAGGCGCTAATAGGAAGTTTACACCTGCACGAGCATAGCGGTTATCGACAACTTCAACGTTAAATTTCATCACTTTCCCTGTTACGGCGTTACTGCCGATACAACCAGTTAGCGCAGAAGCCAAAACCGTTAGTCCTACAATTTTAAGTGCAATCTTTTTCATTTTAGTACCTGTATAAGTTAGAAGTCTGTTTCGTTGGAACAGGTGTAGTATGGTTTTTATTTGAACGATAGTTTTACCATTTAACGCCATCGATGATAGAAAGTGCTTATAAACTATGCATATAAAAACGAGTTGAAAAATCTAGGCATAAAAAAACGCGACCTAGGAGGCCGCGCTTTTTATTGGTGAGGGGGCGTAATGAAAGTAATGACTTAACCATTTAGCTTGGTTAGTAATCACGACTGTGCAAAATAGCTATTTCGTTATGTCGCTATCTTATTATGCAGCTACTTCATTACATAGTTATATGCCTTGGTGACTAACCAACGAGCGCCTCGAAACAAAAGGGAAGTAACTTTAAAAATAAATTTGGCTATCGAGACTGTCGCTTCGCCAGCTATGCTCATGCATTTATGCAGGTCGGATTCTTTGAATTCTGAATAGGTCATGTGTTATCTCACTTCTTGCCGTTATGTTTCATATATAAGTAATGACTCCTGTCTGGTTGAATACCCTGTGCGCGTAATGTACGAATATTCATCAACTCATTCTTACCATTTGATGCCATTTGGTTTGAAAAGTAGTCGAATGAGAAAGGATTGGGAGAAATGCGGTGTTAACGTTTGAACTAGCCGAAAAATAGCGACTAATAATGTTATGATCTTGAGCCTGCACCGAAGTTATACAGAAAAGGAAAGAGAATGACCCACCTTACAGAACAGCAAGAAGCTGCAATGGCGACGTTTAAGGAAAACTTACACCTTCCAAATGGTGGTTTTCACAAACTGATCATCGAGCTAAGTAAGGAGTTTCAGCTACCTTTTCAAAAAGTACGCACTGTTTTAAAAAACGCTCAGAAAGACATTGAACGCCAAATCCGAGAAGACTTTTCAAATGTTGATGAGGGCGTGATTAGCCAAGCTAATTGGCTGAATATCATTCGCTTAAAGTTGGTTGAGTTAGCTGAAAACAATCAAAGCGTGATGGACAAGCTGAAGTTAAATCCAAAATATCAAAAGGTATTGGAAGCGACCAATACTTCTATCGCAAGTGAAGATGAGCGGGAAGAGTTGATTGAAGAGTTGATTCAGGCTTATGAGAAAGAGGTATTCAAACCTTTATTGGCTATGCTGCACACCACAAAGCTGTATTGGAAGCTAATGCTAGTAGACGAAACATGTAAGATGACTGAGGAAAATCGCGATAAGTTCAGCGATTACCCTCAACACATGCAAGCTGCAGAACATCTATATACGCTTGATCAAAAGTTAAGGTCTATGCCGTTAACGCAATGATAATGTGTCATTGGTGATTCAAGGTTCAATCTTAATTGATTTCAAGAAGAGCTAGTTGAAATAGAAACTGGCTTTCATCAGAAGCGATAATTCAAGATAACGCATTCAAATTTTCTACGCTTTTCGTACAAGCGTCAATTCAATGAAAACACGATAACCTAGCTAGCGTAAGCCGCGAGTGAAATGCAAAAAGGGCTAGGTTTCTATTCTGTTCCAGTCCTACTCTATTTTATTCTGCTAGAGCGAGTTGAGGGTGACATCTGTGGGACTAATGGTGTTTCTTTCTGTTGCCTTAGGGGAAAAGCTATAGGAGTGTGAAATGTCCTAGGGTGTTTCCGTTGCGCGAAACGATAGTTCCGGTGCTGTCTCTTTCGTTAAATTCAAAGTCTATGAGATAACTATTGTGTTGTAGCTTTGGCAATATGTGGCGGTGAAGTATATCGCTATTGAGCTGTCGAATCTCGGCGACCCATGAAAGTTGTTCTTTGTGTAAGTCTATTTTGATCTTGAGCATTTACTACCTTTTAGTTTGTTGACTGATTTCTCGCGTGAGAGTTGGTACCAATGGATTTGTCGTGTTGTTCTTCGTGACATAACTTTGCCTTGTGTTTATTACATTTGTATTTAAGTGAACGATCTAATCTGAGTTCGCACATAAGAAAGCGAATAACGATAGATCGGTAGTTAGGATCGAATTTAAAAGCTATTGAATGACTATCTAGGTGAAAGCTGACGCAGAGATGGTGTAACGAGGTATCGAGAACTGTCTTTGTGGAACTTGGACTTACTTTAGCATTAACAGCTCTATAGATTAGAGCCAGATGGCGAACTATACGCCTAGTTTTTTAAAATACAACCCCATTTTTTATGAAATCTAAAAATAATTTTGATTGAAATATCATCGTTATTTAGCTGCAAAGGGAAGAGTCATCGGGAAGTTACTCTTTTTAGTGCGGTGGCACTGGGCATGTTTTCTGAACAAAAGTTCTCTTGTTATGCTTTTTAGTGTTTTTATACAATAGATAATAACTAAGTAGTTGTTGTATAGAAGTTTTACATTGTAAATTCTAAGGCGCTCATGCTGCGAGTTCTTGGTATATAGCTTATTTAAATCTCCGTTCCTCCAAATCCTGCTTCATTTTTCTTAATTTAGATCCTTCCTGTTTTCCAATGCTGTTTCGATATGCGTGTTTTGGATAGCGATCTAGCAAAATATGAATAATCACTTTAACGTTTCTGAATAAGAAAGTTGTTGTGCAACTAAATTACTGCAAATATTATTAATAATAATTCTCACTTGCGTTGCAAGTTTGTTGTCAAATCAATGACAAACTTTAAATTATCGTTATTTAGCAGTTGTGTACGACCCATACTCACCTATGAGTATTCTGACTTTCATTGTCATGAGTGGTGGTTTGTCTCAATGGCAAAGGAAGAAAAATGAAGAAAACAATCAAATCAGTTCGCCAGTTAGTGAGCGGGCTTGCTATCGTTCTTGCATCGTCGCTGATGACCGCTCATGCGGAAACCGTCACGATTGAACACGTAAAGGGCACTGCGCAGTTTACTGAAGTACCACAACGAGTTGTTGTTCTTGGTTTTGGTAGCTTGGATGTACTTGATAAAATTGGTGTAAAGCCAGTTGGTGCACCTCACAGCCTAATGCCTGACTACCTTGAGTCATACAAAGAAACAACGAAAAACACAGGCTCGTTAAGCGAACCTGATTTCGAAGCTATCTACATGTTGAAGCCAGACGTAATCATTGCGGAAAACCGCATGCTTAAGGTTTACGACAAGTTAGCTCAAATTGCACCAACGATCATGTTCTCTATTGAAGGTGATAAGTACTGGGCTGATGCACAGCAAAATTGGCGTTCACTGGGTGAGTTATTTGGTAAGCAGGCTGAAGTTGAAGCGATCATCAAAGAGACTCAAGGCTCAATCACTGCGGTAAATGACAAAGTAACCTCGGGTGAAACGACGGCGATGATGCTAATGAACAACGGCAACAATATAGCGATGTTCAACAAAGGCAGCCGCTTCTCAATTATCTTTGATGATTTTGGTTACGTTGAGTCAAAGAGTGCGACAGTCGCACCAATCAAAGGCACGCACGGTAACCTTATCTCTTTTGAATACATTGCAGACGCAAAACCTGAAGTGCTTTACATCCTAGATCGTGAAAAAGCGATTGGCCGCTCTGAAGGTCGTGCACCTCAACTGTTTGACAACTCATTGGTAGCAGCAACTCCAGCAGCACAACAAGGCAACATCGTTTACCTTGATTCAAGTGCATGGTACCTAGCTGGTGGTGGTGTAACTGCAATCCACAGAATGTTGGGTGACATTGAACGTACCATTCAACAGTAATTTTTAACGAGTTTTTCGGGCTTATAAGAAACGTTCTTATAAGCCCTTTTTCACTTTTTATACGGGCTACCCGAGACCTACCTTTAGTATTATTTCTATGTTGAAACCCATTGCAGCTGCTGTATTTCTTGTCGTGTTATGCGTTGCGTCATTGATGATAGGGGTCGCTGAAATCAGTTTTAGTGATTTCTTTAACGGCAATCAACACGCCAACTCTATTTATATCGTGAGTCGAATCCCTCGTTTGCTAGCCATTGTGCTCGCTGGAGCCGGTCTAAGTGTTTCTGGCTTGATCATGCAGCAGATTGTGCAGAACAAGTTCGCAGCACCTTCTACGATGGGTACAATTGACTGTGCCATGTTGGGTTACATCGTTGGTATTCTGGTGTTAGGTAGTGCAGCTCAATGGAGCTACCTCGGCTTCATCTTCGCATTTGCTGTTTTTGGCACCATGTTGTTAGTGCGCTTCTTGCAACATCTTAAGTTCAAGAATGCGGTACTAGTGCCCTTGATTGGCATCATGTATGGCAACGTGGTTTCAGCACTGACCACGTTTATTGCTTACAAGTACGATTTAGTACAAACCATGTCAGCTTGGACCATGGCGAACTTCGCGAGCGTATTACAAGGAAGCTATGAAATTCTATACCTTGCCGTTCCAGCTTGTATGTTGGCTTACTATTTCGCGAGTCAGTTCAGCGCAGCGAGTATTGGTGAGAGCTTTGCAAAGAACATCGGCTTGAACTACCAGAAGATCGTTTTTATTGGTGTTGCACTGGTAGCAACATGCGCGTCTTCAGTAGTAATGATCGTTGGCGTCATTCCATTCCTTGGTCTTATTGTTCCAAACATTGTCTCGCTGATGATGGGTGACAACATGAAGCGCATCCTGCCTTGGACAGCTTACTGGGGTGTGATCTTGGTGCTGGCTTGTGACTTGTTAGCTCGAGTTGTCATTTTCCCTTATGAGATTCCAATCTCGATGGTGATCAGCATCTTCGGTGGCTTGATTTTTATTTACCTAATCATGAGAGACAAGTCGAATGCGTGATTCAGTAAAAATCGCGATTCTGGCTATCGCGTCTTTGTGTATGACGGCCGTTTTTGTAGGGCAGGGGCTAACCTGGGATAACTACGAATTTTTCTTGTCGCTAAGAATGCCTAAGCTGTTATCCATCGTACTGGCGGCTGTGGCGATTTCTGCGTCGTCACTGGTCTTCCAAACCATTACCAACAACCGCATTCTCACCCCTTCAATATTGGGCTTTGATAGTCTGTACATGTTGGTTCAAACGTCGCTGTTATTTGTATTTGGTGGCACGAGCTTTTGGGTGATTGATTCT
Organism: Vibrio sp. Isolate22; assembly: GCF_022398115.1. Classification (NCBI taxonomy): domain Bacteria; kingdom Pseudomonadati; phylum Pseudomonadota; class Gammaproteobacteria; order Vibrionales; family Vibrionaceae; genus Vibrio; species Vibrio sp. Isolate22. The sequence goes on from NZ_JAKEUW010000039.1 coordinate 12,245, forward strand.
ATTGCAAACTTCGGCTTGTCTGTATCTGTGATGATCTTATTCTCGTTTGCTCTGTTCCATTTTTACTTTAAGAGCAAGCGTAACAACGTATTTACCCTGCTGCTGATTGGTATTGTGTGTGGCAGCGTGTTCTCTAGCTTATCGAATTTCTTAGCGATGTTGATTGACCCGAACGAGTTCGCGGTACTGCAGAACGTTATGTTTGCGAGTTTCAACAATGTGAAAAGCGAGTTGGTTTACCTGAGTATTCTTCCTTTAGGTTTGTGTTTGCTTGGGCTCTGGGTGTTGGCTCCAAAGTTGGATGTTCTATGGCTGGGCGTCGATAACGCGACAAGTTTAGGTGTGAATACCAAGCGATTAACCCAGATGATTCTGGTAATTGTGTCAGTAATGGTTGCGGTATCAACTGCTCTAGTTGGCCCTGTGCTTTTCTTCGGCTTAATCACGGTCAGCTTAGCGCGCCAGATATTCAGCTCGTATCAACACCGAGTACTTATTCTTGCAAGTAGCTTATTAGCGGTGGTTCTGCTCGTGTCTGGCCAATGGTTCATTGAAAAAGTGATGGCTTTTGAAACCACAGTCAGTGTGATCATTAACTTGGTCGGCGGTTTGTATTTTATGTTCTTGTTGTTACGCACCAGAATTCAGTAAAGGTAGTAAGTAGTGATTAAATTAACAGGTTTAAGTAAGAAGTATGGCAAATCACTGGTTGTTGATGATGCCAGCGCTATGTTCCCAAAAGGGGAAGTGACTTCTATTATTGGCCCAAACGGTGCGGGTAAAAGTACACTGCTTTCAATGGCTAGTCGCCTAACAGAAAGTGATGCTGGTGAAGTGCTTATTGGCGACAAACTGCTTGCTGAGTGGGATACCAAAGAGCTAGCAAAGCACCTGGCGGTACTCAGACAATCAAACAACATCAACATGCGATTTACGATTCGTGAATTGGTTTGCTTCGGTCGTTTTCCCCATTCGCAAGGTCGCTTGAAAGACGAGGACAACAAGATTGTTGATACAGCGCTAGAGCATTTAGGTATTACTGATATTCAAAACAAATACCTTGATGAGCTGAGTGGTGGTCAGCGTCAAATGGCGTTCATTGCAATGGTTGTTGCACAAGATACGGACTACGTTTTCTTGGACGAGCCGCTTAATAATCTAGATATCAAGCACTCTGTTGAGATCATGCAGACGCTTCGTCGCTTGGCACATGAGTTCAATAAAGCGATCGTTATTGTGATTCACGACATCAACTTTGCATCTTGCTATTCCAACAACATCGTAGCGATGAAAAAAGGCCAGGTAGTGAAGTCAGGTAAAGTTTCTGAGGTAGTAGAAAAGTCTGTGATGGAGTCGATTTACGAGATTCCATTTGAGATTCGTGAGTTCGATGGCGTCCGAGTTTGTATGTACTACTCAGGTCGTTAGTCAGTCTATAGCAAGTGAAAAGAGCTCCCATATGAGGAGCTCTTTTTTTAGGTAAATAACCTAAGTTGCAAGGTCATATTTATGGTTTCTCTTTGATTTATAACCACTTAATCGACGTAATATTGACGTGTTGTTTTACCTAGAGTGATAGTTTGATGTCACTCGAAGATCTGCTCTTCACTTTTTAAAATCATTTGCCATTTTTTGTGCCTTGCATTCCAAAAACGTTCTACACTAGGGTTATAACTGTTTGATTTTTATACGAGGTATCAATGAGTCGTAAACCAATAGTGTTAGTAGTAGATGACACCCCAAGCAATTTGGATGTGTTAACGGCGATACTCAAAGATACCTATCAAGTTAAGGTCGCGATCAACGGCACTATCGGTATCAAAATAGCTAAGATGGTTCCTCAGCCGGACCTCATTCTCCTCGATATCATGATGCCCGATATTGACGGGTATGAAGTGTGTCGACAACTAAAAGCACAGCCGAATACCGCGCATATTCCCACTATCTTTGTGACCGCCAAAATAGACCCTGAAGCCGAGGTAAAAGGGCTATCTTTGGGGGCTGTTGATTACCTGACCAAGCCGATCACTCCTGAAATCGCACTGCAACGTGTGAAGACTCACATCGCTTTGTATGACCAACAGCGAGCGTTGTTTAGTCAGGTGAAAGAGAAGACCAAAGAGATTAATTTAGGCAAGTTGGAAACTCTTAATATCCTTGGGCGAGCTGCGGAGTTTAAAGATAACGAAACGGGTATGCACGTTATGCGCATGAGCCACTATTGTGAAATATTGGCGAAAGCATTGGGCATGACAGACGAAGATGCCGAGACCCTAAGAGACGCAGCGCCGATGCACGACATTGGTAAGATTGGTATCCCTGACAGCGTGCTGCTCAAGCCAGGTAAGTTGGATGCTGACGAATGGGCAACCATGCAAAAGCACGTCGAATACGGTGTTGAGATACTCGGCAGGCAAAGTGACTCTAAATTGATGCGAATGGCTATTCAAGTCGCGCAGTATCACCATGAAAAGTGGGATGGAAGCGGCTACCCAAATCAAATAGCAGGCGAGGAGATCCCTCTGGTAGGGCGCATCGCAGCGGTAGCGGATGTGTTTGATGCCCTGACAGCAGAGAGACCGTATAAAAAAGCTTGGAGCGTAGATGAAGCGCTGGCCTTGTTTGAAGAGCAAAAAGGCAAACATTTCGATCCTAGAATCGTTGAATTGCTGTTTGAAAATCTACCTAAGATCTTAGCGATTAAAGAAAAATTCAAAGATGAGTAATCGATCTAATAGATGTCGTGTTTTTATGTCGAGGCTGAAAAGTTCAGTGATTTCATTCGCGGTATGGTTGCTGTCCGTGCTTATGTTTGTTGGCCGTGCTTATGCCTCTGAAGTGACTGATGCCGAGCTAGACCTATGGTTAGACAACAAACCAACGGTGACTTTCATTGCTCTTGCTAATCATTATCCATATTCCTTCCTTGATGATGACGGAAAAGTCTCTGGTATTGTTAAAGACTGGACACAGGATCTTGAAGAGCGGTTTGGTGTTCATGTGAGGTTTATAAGCGTCAGCTCTCGAAGTGAAGCCAAAGCTGCACTGCTTGATGGACGAGGTGATGTTTTCCCATTCCAACAGTTTGATCCAAGTGATGGAGGGCGTTTTCTCTCGAGTGACCCGTATATCCCTTATCAGGTTGCTGTGATTGCTCCCATCGACAATAAAATCGACACCAACTTAGACCAAAATCATAAACGACGCATTGCTATGGTTAATGAAAACATAGACTTAAAAAAAGCAGGCGTTCAACTTAGCTCTATTGAACGAGTTGATTTTGACAACGTGATTGATGCGGTGAGAGCTCTAAGGGAAGGTGAGGTAGAAGGCATTGTCGCAGAGCCTATCACGACGATGGACCTTGCCAGAAAAGTCGGTGTTCATGATTTAACGATTAATTATGTATTAGAGCACTGGAAGAGAATTCAGGCGACGATGGTAGTACGAACTGGTGATGTGGAGCTGCTGACGTTAATCAACAAACAGATCAAAACCTTTGATGTTCGCAAAGAGAACCAGATTTTATCTAAATGGCTAGATGCGTCTCCTTATCGAGTTCCACTTAAAGGGGTATTTGGCTTTGGTAACCCGCCTTATATGTATCCGGATAGCACTTCTGTTGGCTTAGAGCATGACATCATACAACGTGCTTTAAATGATATGGGTTATAAGTTGGGTGACGTTGTCACTTTGCCACCAAGTGCTGCGCGAAAGGCTATCGATAATAATAACTCGATCGCTTTTGTTTCCGGTGTTCAGGCTGACGACCCCGATGCTCATTTTCTAAGTGATTCTGTCATTAATGTTGAATTTGTCCCGGTGTCACTAGCGAGGCGCCAACTCAACCTCAAATCACAAAAAGGCTTATCTCTGGGCGCACTGTTGTTTGATGACACCTCACCAATCAAAAACTCCATAGAGATGCTTTCTCAAGAGATTGATATCGAGCGAGTTGAAGACATCGGCAGTTTAGAGGCAGCTTTTGCGCAGCTAAGAGCACAAACCGTCGATATATTGATGGTGGAGAGGCGAGTACTGGAGTGGTTTATTACTAATACTCGCTTTATTGAAATGTCAGAGCTTCGATTGCACGACGAACAGCAAGTTGAGTATCCAATCTATGTCGATTTTAAGAGTGAAGAGCTGAGAGATCGCTTTAACGCGGCAGTAGCCAATCTCAAACAAGTCGATGATGGCTTGAGTCAAATCATTGAGACCCATATCCAGAGCGACTTAAGCCAGGTTCTGAAGAAAGCGAGTATCATTGCTCAAATTTCCGCTTATTTTATCGTAAATGACCGTTTTGATGACTTGTCTGAACTCTTTAAAGTGTTTGACACGGATAGTTCTTTTCAGGTGATCACTGCCCAAGCTGATAACAACAATCGTCCAATTAAGGCTTGGTATATCGGTAATCTTGTCGATGAGCATGGGGAGAAAAGAAACACCTCTCATTTTGCATCAGTAACTAAAGTGGCCAGCTACCGCACTAAAGGCGGCATTATTAACTCCGGCTCAATGACCTTTTACTTTGATACAAAAACGTTAGAGCGAAATCATGTCTACTTCCCAGATATAGAGCAGTTTAATTCGTTTGGTGAACCCGCTAAGCGATACATTGCCGATATATATCAAGCCAATAACTTAACGGGTGAGATCTTAAATTTAAGCGAAGAGGAGAGGGAGTGGCTTAAAAACAACCCAACGGTGCGAATCGGTATCGATCCTAATTCACTTCCGTATGAGGCAGTCTCTAGTACGGGTGAGTACATAGGTATGATTGATGATTACCTGAAACTCATCGAGCAGAAAACCGGCTTAAATATTGAGCATGTTGACGTAGCGAATTGGTCTGAAACTCGAAGCTTGGTTGATCATCAAGAAGTAGAACTTGTCTCTGCGGCGCAAGAAAATCGCTCCTTGGGAGAGAATGTCAAAGCGGCAAATAGCCTATTCTCGAGCCGCTTAGCACTTGCATCAAGACGCGAGGTGAGCAGCTTAGTACTTGAAGAAGCGACTGGGTGGAAAATAGGTATCCTAAAAAATGCGGCGAATACTGAGGCAATAGTAGAGAAGTATCCAAACGTCGAGTGGGTTTTTGTTGACTCAACCGCTGAAGGTTTGAATCTCCTTGATGATCAGAGCCTAGATGGAATGATCGATACGGTTGATGTCTTGAACTATCTCATTGATTCATATGGTCACCGAGACATTGGGATTATCGGGCGGCTGGACTTTTACCTATCACCAACCTTTCATGTGACTAAATCTGAGCCGCTACTTTATTCTATTTTGAATAAAGCGATTGATAAGCTCTCCGCTGAAGAGCATCAAAAGATCTCAGCGAAGTGGGCTGCACCTAAAGCGATAGAAAGGGTCGATTACGAATTGGTTTACACCATCTCTGCCTTTTCATTAGTGATTGTTTTACTGATTGTTTTCTGGAACCGAAAACTCGCTAAGCAGATTAGTATTGCCAACGAAGCGACAGAGGCACTAAAAAAGGCCCAAGACCAACTCTATAGCATGCTCAATAGCTCTCCAATTGCAGCAGCAGTCGTTTTTGAGGAACAGGTTCGTTATGCCAATGACACAGCAAAACGCTTATTTGGTGTTGAAAATAAGGAACTCTCGTCTATCGATGTGATTGCTATTCATGATTCTCTCGAGGTTCGTGATGACATTCATAAAGAGCTCAAGCTGAACGGAAAAGTCGTGAACAAAGAGTTAGTGCTTAGGAAGTCAGATGGCACTCGTTTTGTCGCACTTGTTAGCTACTACTTGTTTGAGCTTGACGGTGAAATTGCAACGCTATTTTGGGCATTCGATATTTCTGAAATGAAACGTCTAAATGAGCAATTGGCAGAGGAGAAAGAGAGAGCAAACCTTGCAAGTCAGGCGAAATCAGAGTTTTTGGCAAACATGAGCCACGAAATTAGAACGCCAATGAACGCGATTATTGGGCTGTCTTATTTAGCGATTGGGGAAATTACTAACCCTACAGCCCGCAACTATATCGAAAAAGTGCACCGCTCTGGGCACTCTCTGTTAAGCATCATCAACGATATTTTAGACTTGTCTAAGATAGAAGCGGGTCAGTTGTTTATCGATAATATTCCATTTAATGCCTTGGTAACTTTTAAAGATGTGATCGAGTTGATGGAGTCAAAAGCGGATGAAAAACAGCTTAACTTATCGATGTCGATTGACCCAGAACTCGATACTCCTTTACTCGGAGATCCACTCAGATTGTTCCAAGTGATACTTAACCTTATTGGCAACGCGATTAAGTTTACGGAAAAAGGCAGTGTTTCTTTGACGGTCGATATTGTTGACTCAAACGAGCGTGAATTGACGATGAAGGTTTGCGTTGCGGATACTGGAATAGGCATTTCTGATGACAACCTTCACAAGCTATTTCAAGCATTTAGCCAAGCAGATACCACAACAACACGTCGATTCGGTGGTACAGGCTTAGGGCTCAATATTAGCCAGAAGCTCGTGAATGCAATGGGCAGCCAAATTACGGTTGAGAGTGAGTTTGGGCAAGGCAGTGAGTTTTCTTTTGTTGTAACCTTTGCTCGAACGACCAATGAAGAGTTAGCTCAATTCAAAGCTCAAGAGTTACAACTGGATTATCAGATAGAGTTCAAAGGCCAGAAGATACTGCTGGTGGAGGATAATGAACTTAACCAAGATCTTGCGTTAGCCTTCTTTAGTCGCTCTAAGTTAGACGCCGACCTTGCTGAAAACGGCAAAGAGGCACTGGCATTAGCCAAGAACAACGACTACGACATGATCTTTATGGATCTACAGATGCCAATCATGGATGGTTTTGAGGCTACAAGGTTGATCCGTGAATTTAATACCACTGTGCCTATCATTGCGATGTCGGCCAACGTGTTTGCGGATGCGAAACAAAGAGCAAGAGACGCAGGCGTAACGGACTTTTTGGACAAGCCGATCATCATTGATAAAGCGACGTCTTTGATCTCTAAATACATCGTGCCAGAGGTGTTGATTGAAGGTAAAGCGCCTGAACCTGATTTGGTTGATGCATCGCATTCTGATAACTCTGACTTACCTATTTTCTCAAAAGCTCGATTTGAGCAGCTCACCAATAACGATACAGCCTTGCAAAATAAGGTCTTAGATAGGTTCTGCCAAGGGGCGCCATCGATGCTATCTGAAGTGTTCGATAACCTAGCGCAAGAAGAGTGGGTAACGTTAGAGCGGAATCTACACACCCTAAAAAGTATGGCGGCTTCAATTGGCGGGCAGAGGCTCGCTGAATTACTCAGTGACTTAGAAAGCAGAGCTCACAATAGGACTTGTGTGGAGCAAGATCTTGAGCAAAGTGAAGTTGGCTTAAGGGAGTTGATTGAAGCGGTCGAGCGTGATTTTGGTATACCATGCGCAGCCACGGCAGATAAAGGTGCAGATGATACATCGGACTCTTCTGAGTTAGATCCCAAGCAAATCTCTAAGCTGTTGTCTCTTCTCGAAGCTTACGATAACGATGCGACGCAATACGTTTCGGAGTTACTCATTGAACACCCTGATTCGAGTGTCCTAAAAGAGGTACTGGGATTACTAGAGAATTACGATTTTGAAGGTGCGAGCGAGGTGTTCAGCGCTTCACAACCATAGAATTAAAACTGTTTCTTGTCGTTAAAGCCTTTAACTATCGTGGTTAAAGGCTTTTTTATCTGAGTACTAACTTAATTGCTGACATTCTGTTTGATTAAATCAATCACGGTATTGTATCGATGAGGGAGCTTGCGGTTTCTCTTTTGGACTAAGTACAGCGTTTCCTCAACTTCTACTTTTGGCGGCACGACGTGCAACTTATCTCTTTCAGCAAAATTTTCAACGGCACCAGCTGGTAGCACGGTAAACCCTAATCCTTTTGATACAGGCAGCAGTATCTGATGAAGTTGGTTGATATAGCCTGATTTCGGTATCTCATTAATGTTGATGTTCGCGAGTTCTTTATCACCACACAGGTCAAAGTATAAAGAGAGGTAATGCGCAGAATCTGGGTGAGCAATCAACCCAATTTCGTGCAACGTTTGCGGCGTTATATCAATATCGGCATGGCTGTGGTGCACGATAAGGCACAAGGCTTCTTTGCCGATAACTTGGCTTTGGTAGTAGCTGTCGTTTGGTGAGTGTCTCACGATGCCGACATCGGTCGTGCCTTGTAGCAAGTCATTCAATATCTTTCTATTCGGAGCAGCCTCTAGATTAATGCTTAGGTCAGGGTGTTGTTGCTGCAGTTCAAGAAGCTTGGGATATAAGCGCAAAGAGAGTGAGCCTGAACAAGATAGGTGACACTGCCCAGAGTAAGGGTTATCAAAACTGAGTGATTCGAAAAGGTCTTCTTGGTCTTTCTCTAGTTTGAGCGCATAGCGATACATAATCCGACCTTGCTCCGTCAGCTCGAAGCTCTTGTTTTCTCGAGAGAGCAGTTCACACTCACATGCTTGCTCAAGCTTTTTTATGTGTTGGCTTACACCTGGTTGAGTCATGTACAACTTTTCAGCCGTTTGGGTGAAATGGCCGACTTCTACCAGAGTTTTAAATGTGTTGAGCCAAAGTGGATTAATCATACTCGCCTCTTAATACCGAAGTGTTTTTGAAACAGTGCTATTGAATAACAGAAAATTATTATTATCTCCGTTAATGATAATTGCAAATCCAGAAGGAATTGAAAATATAGGCAGAGACGTATTCGATATCGTTGAAGATCCAAAAGGAGATGGTTTTAAAGCAAAACATTGGTAGCAGGTGAGTTTCATTTTTTGTAACAAAGTGTTGAGACTTTGTTGGTAATTTGGTCTAGTGATCAGCCGCGCTCATATTTAGGAACGAAGATGAATAGAAATGTTTGGCTACTGTCACTGTGTCAGGCCTTATTAATGACAGGGAATATCTTACTGATTTCCGTGATTGGCTTGATAGGAAAACAGATTGCGCCCAGTGCCAGTATGATTACGTTACCAGTCGCGTTGCAGTTTTTGGGCTTGATGGCTGCCACCATTCCCGCTTCTTTGATTTCAGGTAAGTTAGGCCGAAAGCGAGGCTTTAGTATCGGTAATCTCGTCGGTATAACGGGGGCGAGCCTAGCCACTTACGCGTTATTGCAACAAAACTTCTATCTGTTTTGTTTTGCGACCTTCTTGTTGGGTATCGGTATTGGCTTCGGAACGCTTTATCGTTTCGCAGCTATTGAAGTGTGTGATGAAAATGCGCGACACCGCGCAATCTCGATTTCAATGGCTGGTGGTGTTCTGGCGGCGGTACTCGGGCCAAACTTAGCGATTATGTCTCAGCAATGGTCGCAAGATGGCCTATATATTGGTGCATTCGCTTCATTGATTGGCTTAAACATTTTAGCACTCGTTATCTTACAGACCATTCAATTCCCCAAAGTGTCGTTTAGCAACCAGACACCAAAATCTGATCCTTTGAGTGCAATCGTCAAGGCTCCGAATTTTGTCGGAGCCGTCTTTGCAGCAATGGTCGCCTATGCGGTGATGAACATTCTGATGACGGCTACACCATTGGCAATGATTGGCTGTGGTTTCGACTTTACCAAAGCGGCGGATGTGATTGAGTGGCACGTATTGGGCATGTTTGTCCCTGCATTCTTTACTGGGTCGCTCATCGAGAAATTTGGTTCGAGAATGATGATCTTGGCTGGCGGGGTACTGTTTGTTTTTTGTATCGCTATTAACATCCATGGTGAGTCGATTTGGCACTTTAGAGCAGCTCTGGTTTTACTAGGGGTCGGCTGGAACTTTATGTTTATCGCGGCAACTGGTTTGTTCAGTCAATCTTATCAGCTCCAGAACAAAGCGAAGGCGCAAGCTTTCAATGAGTTTGTTGTCTTTGGCTGTGTGACAGTGACTGCATTGCTTTCTGGTTGGTTGGAATCGACAGCGGGTTGGCAAAACCTCAATATCTACGTACTACCTTTTGTGCTAGCAGTTATCTTGTTATTTGCGTTTAGCGCACGTAAATCACGTATTCAAAATCAGCCGGTCTGACGAGTTGCCACCTGTTTGGGTGAGATAGCCTCCTTCATTAGAACAGTTTCTCTGCATAGCTTGTTCGATGTCGAGACAAATAAAAAGCCCTACCAATGACGGTAGGGCTTTTGCTTACGGCTTAAATAATAACGTTTTCTTAAAACTGCTGCCCTGACTGATGCCGCAGACAACAGTACTTAAGTTGGTTTATCAGTACGCACGTTATTGTCTACGCACTTATTTCAATGATTTGAGCTAGAGCCGACTTATAGGTCGACCATAATGGTCTTAGTCGTGATCCCGCCTTGGTCATCGATGATTCTTAGCTTCACTTCATGCTTTCCGTATGAAGGGAAGATAGAAGTGAATGTACGACCTCGTTTCACTTTTCCATTTGGTAATGTCCACTCTGTATCGACAATTCGACCATCACTGTCTGAGCTTGTTGACCACATTGTGACCCAACGACCTAAGTGAATGTACTTCGCATTTGCTTCAGGAAGCGCGTTTGGAACCTCAACATCAACGATTGAGCTAAACGATGCGTTAGCACCTTTGTCGTCGACTACCGTTAGGCTGACTGTGTATTCGCCGGCTTCTTGGTATGTCCACGTTGGCGCGATTTCACTGCTTGTTACGCCGTTGCCGAAGTCCCATAGGTAGCTGATGATTTCGCCATCTTGATCCGAACTGAAGTTACGAGCTGAGACGTTCAACCCATCTGTAGTGAGTTCGAAGTTCGCTGTTGGCGCAATGTTGTGTTGGCTTACTTTCGATAGACGTATCACACCATATTCGTTGTCAGCGCTCTGGTTAATAATGTCTACTACCAAACCAAATTTAGTCAAAATACGACCTGAATCAGGAGCTTGCGGTGATGTGTAATCTTGATCATCAGAGAAGCTTGCTGTACCCACTAGGCTCGTGTCTTGAAGCACATCATTGTCACTGTTCACAAGACGCATTGGAGTATGGTCTTTCAGTGAGAAGGCTGCATCACGAACTTGGTAACGTGTCTGAGCGACTTTTCCTGAGTTTTGCCAAATCATGGCATTTTGGTCTGCATCGACCACTCCCAACCAACCTTCACCAGGGTGTTTGCCTACCCAGTTATCGGTGAGTGACTCATCGACATACCAAATGATCAAGCCTGGATCGAACGACATGAGTTGACCCATGCGCTTGATATTCGCCAAGCCTTCATCCACGTCCATATGACTACGCCATTGCAGTAGGTAGTAGTGTTGAGCTTGATGGAAGCCATTACTCAATTTGAAGCCATTAAGTGCAAAACTAGAGTTATCTTCGCCGTCATCTACCGCAACCGTGTCACCGTCAACTACAAGGCTCAGGTTGTCTAAGTAGAAACCTTCCATGGCTAAGCCGCCATCGGTGATGTACTCGAACGACAGTTCTACTTCTTGGCCTGCCCATTGAGAAACATCAAACTCAGCATCAATCCAACCGTCAGACTCGCCACCAACCGCTGGAACTAGACCGGTATTGTATGGGTCATCCATAGAGGTGATGTTGCCTGCGATGGCTTGTCCGTTCACAAGGACACGAGCAAAGTCATAGTCTTTCTCGATTTGGTACCAAGTTTTGAAGGAAAGCATTGCAGAGTCGCCAGCCGGGATTTCCAACTTACGAGTCATGCTATTTTTCAGGTCGTCGCCTTTTTGAGAGTGGAACGAGTACTCACCCTCGAACGGTTTCAAACCTTCGATTTGTTTCTCTGGAAGGTCGACCTTAATCATGTTCGGACGGTCGTTATCTGTCGTTTGGAACAAGGTGTAAATTTGTGGCTTGTCTTCTAGGTCATCAATTGATATTTGATCATCGTTAATCCAGCGACCACCAATCGATTTTTGTAAGAAGTGTTTTGCCCACGAGCTGAATGCAGTCGGTTGTGTCCCGCCGATTTGACCAGCCCAACTGCCTGAAGACATGATTGACCAATAAGAGACAGGTTCACCTTTGCCTGTGTATTGCGTGTCGTACTCGTCTGGCAGACCTAAGTCATGGCCATATTCGTGCGCACAAACACCGGCAGCGGCATCGATCGGCTGAATCGTGTAATCAAACGCTGCGTACTGGCCATTAAAACGGTCTGGAAGCGAGCTTGAGGTGCCTTCTAGTACATGTGTGCGACCAAGGTTGAATCGGTGAGACCAAATTGCATTAGGACCTAACACACCGCCACCTGCTTCTTCACCTACAGAGGCATGGAACACCATTAGGTGATCAATCACGCCATCTGGCTCACGGAAATTTCCGTCGCCATCGTAATCGTAGCGGTCTTCAATGTCGTAATCAGCAAGGTTGATGCTAGGATCTTGAGCTAACTGGTTAAGGGCTTCACGCACCAGCTCTTGGGCGTTCAGATCATTATCTGTAGTCGGGGAGTTACCACCATAGAAAGCGGCAGGTTTAGAAGCACGATACCAACCTGCTGCCTGACCCGCCACACTGTAACTGTCGCCCGATTCACTTTGATAATACTGGCGCATCGAGATTAAGTTTTCACCATTTGGCCCGGTATAGCCTGAATCAGAAAACAATAACTCTTGGTAGTGTTCTGGGTTGTAGCTCTCGTAGAGCATTTGGGTGTGCTCTTTGGTCAGTCTGTTGTCATCCCAGTTTAAGTCGGGAAAGTCGACAAGCAGCGCGAGCACTTTGTCTGTACGTTTAGTACCAACTTCCAGAGCAAAAACACTCGCTTTTTTAACGCCAGACTCTTTTTCGATGGCTTTGAGTATTTTCGCTCGCTGCTCTAGTGCTTTTTTGCCGAACTGAGCATCACCTTTAAAACCAGAGTTAAGCTTATTTTTTAGGTAACGGTCCAGTGCATCGTGCTTTACCGTGTCGGTTGCATCTTGGTCAACTAAGCCCTGTCTTACTAACATTTCTATTAGCTTATCTTCATTAACAACACCAAGATCTATCGGTGTTTTGGCATAGCTACTGACGCTAAATAGAGTAAGCATTGCTGAAGCGAGCAATGTTTTTCTCATTATTTTCATTGTATTTCCTTTTTATATTTCCATGTCGATGTTTGTATCAACTAGCCTTTTTCGGAACGATTGTCCGATTTGGTTTTATACACTCTGTTGGTGTTTTATTTTTCTGACGTATGTTTTCTATCTCGTTATATTTTTTTGAATCAAACTGGTGGCTCTTTTGGGCTTTTGCATTGAGATAGATACGCAAAGCCTCTTGGTTGTCCTCATAACTTAAGCCAGGACAAATAACGCCTCTTTCTATCAATGAATTAAGTAGTGGTTCATCATTCTCAATAGTGGAAGCCTGTGACAGTGAGGTAAATAAAAGAACCATTAAGGTCATTGTTTTCAGAGGCATAGATAGTAGAGCCATTAGTTTTGATTATGTAACAAAATATATTTATAAAATTAACCAATCAAATGGATATTTTTTACAAGTCATTGTCCGTTCCGTTTTCAACATTAAGAGTTAATATTGAAAAGGCTTTTCTATTTATTTAATTATCAGTTGTCTAGTCGTTTTTTGTGAATTTATAACTGATGATTTTAATATTAAACAACAGCGGAGGAATAAGAGATAATCGATGTATGCCAAGTGATATAAGGGGCGGGGAAATAATAATATAGTTACGGGCGTTATTGCGGTTTAATAAAGAATGAATTTAATAATTGACCATTTGGTTAATTTGGCAATGTGAAATATTTTTACCAAAAATATCAGTATTTAGGTGAATTATCAGGAATTGGTGAGTTTAAAAAGGGGGAGTGTTAAGGAAATGCTATTGAAAATTATTATCTTCGACGGTTAAAAGAGCCTTTCAGTCGGCTCTTTTGTCATGTGTATTAAGATGAAAGTTCTACTCTCATGATTGCGAGACATCCCGGTAAAAGTAACGCTCACAAATAGTCGGATTCATGCGTTTAATGGCGTTTGATATCAAAGCAACGATGAGAATAGAGAACACGATCCTTCCCCAAAATATGGTGTAGAAATCGGCGCCAATCAGTAAGATCAGCAAGGTATCTTCAATTAAGCTGTGAAGTAGGTTAAGCAACATGATTGCGGTAAATACATCTCTTGCGGAGATATGCCCTTTCTTTGCTTCATTGATCAATAGACCGCCACCAAATGAAAGACCTAGTGTGATACCAATGATGGTTAGGTTCGTAGCATCTTTGCTAATGCCTAGTAGTCTCAAAAACGGTCGCAATAACATGGCCATGAGCTTCTCTATACCAAGAACCTTCAGCGTTTTAAGTAACAGCAATAGGGCAGAGATGACCATGAATATCACTGCAAAGTTTTTCAGCTGTTCGATAGCCCAACCGATATAACTGCTATCTGAGGATACTTCTGGCTGCCATAAAACGGTTGCTGGATAGTTGAGTAAGTCTCCGTATTGATAGCCGATATTCAGTAGCCATGCCAGTACTAAGCTGCCACCGAATCTCACCGACAAAGTGGCAAGCCAACTTACCCCAGCTTTTTTCGCGATAGCGCCTTCGATTGGTAGAGAATGAGCGAGAAGCATCATGCTCCCCAATACAGACGCTTGGGCGACAGTGAGGGGAACATCAGAATTAATCAATATAATTAATCCAGCGTAAATATTGGTGAGTATTGTGGTAGCCCACACCAAGCCCATTTCTTTGGGTAAACCTACACTTTCCATTATTGGGCTTAACCACTCGCTGAGAATCACTATGCCACCGAGTTCTTCGACGACTTTGATGACGATGATGATGGGAATCATGATCCGAAAAAGCGTTGAGGTAACATCGAAAATCTCTTTTAAGAGTTCTTTAAAAAATTGATAAACGGATTTCATTGATACGTCCATGTTGCGACTGTTTGATTTAGGAAGATCTTATCGTGATTGCTGTGATCGTGATTTCTAAATCTCGTTATAAATTTAGTTATAATTTTTTAATTGCTTTGATATTGGAAATTATTAGTAACAAATTGATGGGTTTAAGAAATTATGGAAATTGACCGTATAGATAGAAGCATACTGATCCAGCTTCAAAAGAATAACCGTATTCCCAATTTAGCATTGGCTGAGCTTGTGGGTTTGTCACCACCTGCGTGTTTAAAGCGTGTAAAGCGTTTGAGAGAGGAGGGAGTGATCGTAGGCGATGTATCTATTATTAACCCTGAGCTTGCTGGTCATAAGATGACATTGGTCGTGTCTGTCGAAATGGAGCGAGATAGAGGCGATATTTATCAAATTTTTCGCCATTCTATCTCGAAGGCTGCAGAAGTTACGCAGTGTTATCAGATCTCAGGCAGTTATGACTTTATGCTTATTGTGACTGTTAAAGACATCCAAGCTTATGAAGATTTTGTAGAGCGAGTGCTACGCAAAGATCTTAACATTCGTAAGTTCCACACTTCAGTCTCTATGAGAACGGTGAAATTTAGCACTGAAGTGAAGTTAGAAGAGTCATGATAAGAGAAGGAGAATCAACAGTAACTGACTGCGATGTGAGCCAACTAGCTTAAATTCGTATAAATAGCAGGCATTTACACAAAATGTGACGTTCACATTTTGTCATAACTTTAATAATTGTATATATTCCTCGCCTAAAATAATAATTAACAAAAGTTAATAACAATGATTGTCAGTTCATCTTCTCCATCTCGTGAAACGTTACTCAGCGAGCACGAACAACTCGTATCAACGACGGACCTTAAAGGCGTGATTACTTACAGTAATGATGCTTTTTGCCGTATCGCAGAGTACAGCCAACAAGAATTGCTTGGACAACACCACAATATTGTGAGGCATGGTGATATGCCTAAGGCTGCTTTTGCCGATATGTGGTTGAACCTTAAGCAAGGTAAAGCGTGGCGCGGTATCGTAAAAAACAAAACTAAATCCGGTGGTTTTTACTGGGTAGATGCTTATGTGACGCCAATTTACGATAATGGAAAGGTGAGCGGTTACCAATCCGTACGTGTAAAGCCTAAAAACGAATGGGTACAAGTTGCCGATAAAGCATACCAAGGTCTATTGAAGGCTGAGAAATCTGGTCGTCAATGGTCACTGCAGATCAGTGATAGTGTTCGTTATGCTGTGTTGCTGGGCTCGCTAGCTGCACCTCTGATTTCAAACCTTGTTGAAGTAGGGCAAGTGTCCCAATGGCTTCTGAGTTTATTGCCTGTTTCTGCTCTTGCGCTCTTGTTTCGCCAAGAACTCATCGACACACCGTTGCAGTTGAAAAAATTACAATCGAAGTTCGATAGTGTGAGTCGTCTTGTTTATTCAGGGAACAGCAAGTTTTCTGTGGCTGATTTCCACTTAAAACTGTTGTCTGCTCGCATACGTACCGTACTAGGTCGAATGACGGACTCAGCGAAACCATTACAAGATTTGGCCGACAATCTTAATGCGACGTCGTTTGAAGTGTCTGAAGCGCTAGACCAGCAAACAAAAGACATTCTGCAAGTACGAGAGGCTACTGAAGAGGTTGAATTAACCGCGAATGAAGTTTCATCTCGTACAGAAGAAGCGCATCAGATTGTCGATGTGACTCTAGAGACTTGTGCTGGTGCTAAAGAGAGCATTAACCAAACTCACCGAAATCTTGAGAATCTAGCCTCACAAGCTGAGAAAGCGACACAAACGACTTACCAACTGAGCGACCAAGCCCAAAGTGTCAGTAAGATAATGGAAGAGATTGGTGGCATTGCAGAGCAAACCAACCTGCTGGCGCTCAACGCAGCAATAGAAGCGGCGAGAGCGGGGGAGCAAGGTCGAGGCTTTGCCGTAGTGGCTGATGAAGTACGTGCGCTGTCTGGGCGTACTTCGAACGCGACAGTACAGATAAAAGAGAGCATAGAAACCATGCTCACAACCATTGAAGGTTGGCAGAAAGATATTCTGGCGAACAGAGAGCAGACCGATGCGTGCGGTGATGTGGCGAAGGTGAGCGCAGAACGTTTATCTGAAGTTGAAAACTTGATGCAATCTATGAACGAGTTGATGCAGTCGGTAGAAAACTCAGCCCATAAGCAACGCACACTGTCGAGCGAGGTTAATCTTCACATGCAATCTATCGCGTCGACTGCAGAACAGAATTTGGTCGCTACACACTCGGTGAAGGATCATTCGACAGAGCTTAAAGAACAAGTGAACGAGTTCTATCAGTTAGCTAAACGTTTTGAAGAAAAGTAGCGACCTTAGATAACTCCATGAAAAAATAAAAGAAAGCCTTGCATGATGTGCAGGGCTTTTTTGTAGGTGAAGTGGAGGTTAGAAAAGCTTTGAAACAAAAATAAAACATCGTTCAATTGAGGTTAAGGTACACTTCTCATATTCCAATCAAAAGACAGAGCATCAGCATGCGCCCCCTTATTGTTACCACCATTTGCTTAAGTTTTATTAGTGCTCCTTGCATAGCCTCAAAAGGATCGAATTACCTCTATACGGGGTATCAAAATACGAGGGTGAGTGACGATGGCTTTCAAGATTACTTTGATGGTGCCTACAATAACTCAGGGAGCAAGCAGCTTTACGGTGGCTACGTCGGCGGTAACTATGCCTTAAACGATACTTTCTTCGTTGGTTTCGACTCTTCTGTGACCACACGCTCTTCGACGACGTTATCTGATCTTTCGATGCAGTTGGGTTGGTATCAGCCCATCACTTCACAGGTTGAGCTTTACGCTTCTGGCGGGGTGAATTGGGTTAGGCCGCAGAGACGTTCTTCGTGCCGAAATGACACTATCCTTGGACCGTGTGATAGAGAGACCACCAAAAACTACGATGAGGGCTTTATCGGTGAGGCAGGGGCGATTGTTTCTATTAACGAGCGTTGGTCGTTGCAACCATTTTATAGCTATTCTGACACGCATAAGCATGGTTTAAACAACTTCGGGGTTGTGAGCTCGGTTGACGTTCTTTCTTGGCTCGCGGTCGATGCTGGGTATGAACACACTTATAGTAAAAATCTAAACCAGAATACGCTTCGTTTGGGGGCAAGGTTTACGTTTTAACGGTGAAAGGCGAGATACAAAAAAGCCCTACATGAAAATGTAGGGCTTTTGGTATGCATCAACCTATTTCAAGGTGAGACAAGTGAATCAAGATTAAGCTAGAAGCTCTTTTGCTGTGCTTACTACGTTTTCAGTAGTGAAACCGAACATCTTGAATAGCTCACCTGCTGGTGCAGATTCGCCGAACGTTGTCATACCGATGATCTTGCCGCCGAAGCCAACATACTTGTACCAGAAGTCAGCGATGCCAGCTTCTACTGCGATACGCGCTGTTACGTCAGAAGGAAGTACAGATTCACGGTACTCAGCGTCTTGCTTGTCGAATGCGTCAGTTGCAGGCATAGATACAACGCGTACCTTCTTACCTTCAGCTGTCAGTTCTGCCGCAGCGTTAACCGCTAGCTCAACTTCAGAACCTGTAGCGATAAGGATTAGCTCTGGCTTGCCTTCACAATCTTTCAGGATGTAACCACCCTTCGCGATGTTCGCTACTTGCTCTTCGCTACGCTCTTGCTGTGCAAGGTTTTGACGAGAGAAGATTAGAGACGTTGGGCCGTCTTTGCGTTCGATAGCTAGTTTCCAAGCCACTGCAGACTCAACTTGGTCACATGGGCGCCATGTGCTCATGTTTGGAGTTAGACGTAGAGAAGCGATTTGCTCAACTGGTTGGTGAGTTGGGCCATCTTCGCCAAGACCGATAGAGTCGTGCGTGTAAACTTGGATGTTCTGAACTTTCATCAGAGCAGCCATACGCATTGCGTTACGAGCGTATTCCATGAACATTAGGAACGTTGCGCCGTATGGTACGAAACCACCGTGCAGAGCGATACCGTTCATGATCGCCGTCATACCGAATTCACGTACACCGTAGTGGATGTAGTTACCCGCTGGATCTTCAGCAGAAACAGACTTAGAACCAGACCACATAGTTAGGTTAGAAGGTGCAAGGTCAGCAGAGCCGCCTAGGAATTCAGGTAGCATAGCACCGAACGCTTCTAGTGCGTTTTGAGACGCTTTACGTGATGCAATGTTTGCTGGGTTAGCTTGAAGGTCAGCAATGATTTGGTTTGCTTTCTCTTCCCACTGTGCAGGAAGTTCACCGTTTACGCGGCGTTTGAATTCAGCTGCCAGCTCAGGGTGTGCTGCTTCATAAGCTGCAAGTTTCTCGTTCCACGCTGCTTCCTTAGCTGCGCCTGCTTCTTTCGCATCCCATTCTGCGTAAACTTCCGACGGAATTTCAAAAGGACCGTGCTCCCAACCAAGTTCTTTACGTGTAGCTGCAATTTCTTCAGCGCCTAGTGGTGCACCGTGACAGTCGTGTGAACCAGATTTGTTTGGAGAACCAAAACCGATGATAGTCTTAGTACAAATTAGAGTAGGGCGTGGGTCCGCTTTAGCAGCTTCAATTGCTGCGTTGATTGCTTCAGCGTTGTGACCATCTACTGCTGGAATTACGTGCCAGCCGTAAGCTTCAAAACGCTTAGGCGTATCATCAGAGAACCAACCTTCCACTTCACCATCGATAGAGATGCCGTTGTCATCCCAGAAAGCGATAAGCTTACCAAGACCTAGCGTACCTGCTAGAGAACATGCTTCGTGAGAGATACCTTCCATCAGACAGCCGTCACCCATGAATGCATAAGTGAAGTGGTCAACGATGTTGTGGCCTTCTTTGTTGAATTGTGCTGCTAGAGTTTTCTCAGCCAGCGCCATACCAACAGCGTTCGTGATACCTTGGCCTAGTGGACCCGTTGTTGTTTCGATACCCGGTGCGTAACCGTACTCTGGGTGACCTGGAGTCTTAGAGTGCAGTTGACGGAAGTTCTTAAGGTCTTCGATTGATAGCTCGTAGCCTGCTAGGTGAAGCAGAGAGTAAATCAGCATTGAGCCGTGGCCGTTTGAAAGAACAAAACGGTCGCGGTCAGCCCACTCTGGGTTTGACGGGTTGTGGTTTAGGTGATCACGCCAAAGAACTTCAGCGATGTCAGCCATGCCCATAGGTGCGCCTGGGTGGCCAGAGTTTGCTTGTTGTACGCCGTCCATGCTTAGGGCACGAATAGCATTAGCTAGATTTTTACGGTCCATAATAACTACCAGTGTTTAAATATTGGATTGGAAATTGAAAGGGGAACGCAAACGTTCCCCTTTTTTAATTCTGTGTGATTACAGCTTAGCTGCGATCATGTCTTCTAGTTTGCCTTGGTCAACTGCGAAGTTGCGGATACCTTCTGCAACTTTCTCAACTGCCATTGCGTCTAGGTTGTGCTCCCATAGGAACTCAGCGTGAGTCATTGGAGCAGGGCGTTCTTTAGAGCCTTTAGAGTCAATTAGTTTCTCCACAACTTCACCTTCAGCAGCTTCTAGTTCAGCTAGAAGAGCAGGAGCGATAGTTAGACGGTCACAACCAGCAAGTTCTAGGATCTCGCCGATGTTACGGAAGCTTGCGCCCATAACAACCGTGTTGTAGCCGTGCTCTTTGTAGTAGTTGTAGATGTCAGTTACTGAGATTACGCCTGGATCTTCAGATGCTCCGAAGTCGCGACCTTCTTTCGCTTTGTACCAGTCCATGATACGACCAACGAATGGAGAGATTAGGAATACGCCAGCTTCAGCACATGCACGAGCTTGTGCGAAAGAGAATAGAAGCGTTAGGTTACAGTTGATGCCTTCTTTCTCTAGGATTTCAGCAGCGCGGATACCTTCCCAAGTAGAAGCCAGTTTGATTAGGATGCGATCGTTAGTGATGCCAGCATCGTTGTACATTTTTACTAGCTGACGAGCTTTAGCTACGCTGCCTTCAGTGTCGTAAGAAAGACGAGCATCAACTTCTGTAGAGATACGGCCTGGGATTGTTTTCAGGATTTCTTTACCGATGTTTACTGCAAGCATGTCACAAGTGTCTTGTACTTGTTGTGCTTTATCAGCGCTTTGTGCTTTAGCGTATTCGATTGAAGCATCGATAAGTGGCGCATACTCTTCGATTTGAGCCGCTTTAAGAATCAGAGAAGGGTTAGTTGTTGCATCTTCTGGCTGGTACTTTTTGATTGCATCGATTTCACCAGTGTCTGCTACTACTGTCGTTAGTTTACGAAGTTGCTCTAATTTGTTGCTCATTTTGATCATCCTATCTATCGCATTACATCTCGTGAGAAGAGAGATGTGGGCATTTGCAAGCTAACTAATGAAGTTCTCAGTGGAGTTTCCAGTGAGCCAAACTTACATTAATTTAAATTTTTCTTCGAACGAACATTTGCACAGAACATTTGATCGCTCGATGAGTAAATGATGTAGCCATATTTATCCGATCTAGCACCAAAGTCAACGACAAATAGTGCGGTATGGTGACTTCAGTCAAATATATTTCGCTCTAGTAATCATGGGCGATACAAGCAAACGTTTAATACGCTGAGTGAGGCGAATTAATCAACAATAGAACCATGGCTATCACCTTGAATAAATGTTCCTTGTTGTTACATATGTTCAAGGTGTAAACTTGTGTATCACTTGTTTAGTCATCGAACATTTGTTCTTCAAGCAGGTAAAATAATTGTTAAATATAGGTTGAGTGGTATATGAGTAAGAATATCCAAGATGTTTCCGAAGAAAACACTGATCTCCTGACTGAAGTCGCGGTTGCTTATTATCAGGACGGTGCCACCCAAGAAGAGATCTCGAAAAAGTTCTCTATCTCTCGTGCAAAGGTTGGTCGTATGCTCAAGCAAGCCCGTGATGAAGGTATTGTTGAGATTACGGTGAAATACCACCCTGTATTCAGCGCCAAAATAGAACAACGCTTAATTGAGCGCTTTGGTGTTAAGCGTGCTCTTGTCGCTCTGGATCAACCGAATGAAGAACAGCAACGTCTTCAAGTTGCCGGCTTAGTGTCTAACTATCTAACCAGCACATTAAAAAACGGCATGGTCGTAACAGTCGGTCAAGGGCGGAACGTATCGTCTGTTGCGCACCACACCGGTGTAATTACCCCACGTGATTGTAAGTTCGTGTGTGGTATCGGAGGCATTCACCCAAGAGGCGGTATGTTCAATGCCGACCACATTTGTCGTCAGCTGGCGAAAAAGTACGGTGGCTCATCGGAAACTCTGTATGCTCCAGCTTATGCAGAGAACAAGGCTCAAAAAACCGCATTCATGGAAAACAGCACAGTTAAGCAAACACTCGATCTCGCTCGAAAGGCAGACGTTGCTCTAGTAGGTATCGGTGATATGAGTGAAAACAGCTACATGGTTGACCTAGGTTGGTTTACCGCTGGCGAGGTGGTTCAATCGCGTCTATTACAAGGTGTGGTAGGTGACTTCGCTGGCTATGACTTCTTCGACGTACACGGTAAAGCGGCAAACACTGTTATGAGCGATCGAGTGATCGGTTTGGGGTTAGAAGAGTTTCGCCCAATAGCGGAGGTGATTGCGATAGCAGCGGAGAACAGTAAACCGCTCGCGTTGTTAGGTGCACTAAGAACCGGCGTGGTTGATGTTATAGCAACCAGCGTAAGTAATGCACTAACCGTGCTGAACTTAGATGAGCAGATGAAGTATGCTGAATTAAGTGAAACCCGTTAGAACCAGTCTGTCGTCAAAACAAAAGGGAGCCAATGTAGGTTCCCTTTTTCGTCTTGTTAAACCTCGGAATCATTGCACCACTAAACCAATGGTTCGAGTTGTTTCTGATCCGACTTTGTGGGAGCGAGATATTCGCATAGCTCTTCGTATGGGATAGGGCGTGAGAAGTAATAGCCTTGCATCAAATCACAGCCACAAGCCTTTAAGATTGCGAAGTGTTCGCTTGATTCTACACCTTCCGCTAACACCACCATTCCGAAGTTCTTACCGATAGCAATGATGTTTTGCACCATGGTTAGCGATTGCTGGTCTACTGCTATGTTCTCAATGAAGCTTTTATCGATTTTAAGCTCGTCGATAGGCAGTGCTTTCAACATACTCAATGATGAATAGCCAGTACCGAAATCATCCAGAGAGATCTTAATGTGGTTCTCTTTGAGGCCTTCGAAAATTGGTTTCACTAAGGTGACATCTTCAATGAACAAGCTTTCAGTGATCTCTAGCGTCAAACAGCTTGGTGAAAACTGGTACTTCTCAAGTGTGGCTAACAGGTGTTCAGAGAACGATTTATGCGAGAACTGGCGCACCGAGATGTTGATCGATAACCCGATCTCTTGCTCGGTAGTTCTATGCAAATGAGCGATTTGCATAATACTGGACTCGATAATGAACGTGCCGAGTTTATGCATTAAGCCAGTGCTCTCCGCTACGGGGATAAACACATCGGGTGGAACAAAGCCTAGCTCGTCATCAACCCAGCGAACAAGAGCCTCAACACCGTCAATACTCTCATCTGTTCGTACTAAAAGTTGGAAAGCCATGAATAGTGTTTGCTTCTCGATAGCGATACGCAACCTCTGTTCTACTTTCATCTTGTAGAGGTGAGCGTCTTGCATTGCCGTAGTGAAAATGCTGTATGAGTTTTGCTGCTGTTTGGCTTTGTACATTGAGATATCGGCAGAGCGAAGCAGGCTATCAAGATCTTTACCATGTTCAGGGAAACGTGCGATACCGATGCTACAGCCTAATAGGAACTGAGAGTTTTGTACTTCATAGGGTTGAGAAAGCACCTCGATGATACGCTCTGCGAGTCGTTTGATTTCAGACTCACTGGTTATTGGAGTTAAAAACAGAAACTCATCGCTTGATTCACGTACCAATAGGCTCAATCGAGAGCGGAATCGCATTAAACGCAACGCTATTTGTTTAAGAACCTTGTCACCAAAATCATGCCCGTGCGTATCGTTGACGCATTTAAAGTTATCGATATCGATGAACAGCAGTGAGAATTGCTCTGACTCACTTGCCACCCACTTATCGATGTTCTTACGCATGTATAAACGGTTTGGCAGAGTAGTGAGAGGGTCGTGATTCGCTTGGTAGATCAGTTGGCTACGAGTACGCTGCTCATTCTTGGCGATAGACTTAACCAAAATGTAGAAGCCACACTGGAGCAAAATAAAAATAATGAAAAGAATGCCAAATTCTTCGATAAACACGGTGTCGACGTGTGCAAGGTCGGTGCGACCAACGACCCAAAGCTTATAATCTGGTAGGTACTTAGCGCTCAGTAGAGAGTGGAATTTATTATCGCTGACAACAAATGAGTAGGTCTCTTTTCCTGTTTTTGCTTCATTTACAGTAGCGCTGACTTGCTCTGAAAAGTTTTTGCTCACGCGCTGTAGCAGGTCACTGTCTACTGGTTTTAAGTAGGCATCAAGAGACTCGATGTCACTAGAAAAGAACTGACGGTAGTGGTCTTGTCTGAGCAAAGTGAGTGTATTGAAACTTCCAGCATGTGCGTTGTTTTCAAATACTATGGTGCTATCTAAGCGCAGCCCGGCAGTCATCACGGCATCAATGGTTTTACCGTCCACTGAAATCGACTTTCTTAATGGGATGACTAGGCTATCCAGGGACTTTTGAAAATAGGTACGCCCTAGAACCATCTTGTCACTTGAAAGCGCTTCTAGAAAGGAGTCTCGAGTTTGTGGTAGCTCAAGTAAGTTGTCTTGGTCTGCCAGTTTAAGGTTAGAGCTAACAGACAAGTAGTCGCCCTGTGTGTTAAGCAGGCCGAATGCAGCAATCGCTGGATGAGTTTCAAGCAGTTTATCCAATATGGGACGGATTTGAATAGCGGCAGTACGAGTGAAGTCGGACTGCTGGGCCAATTGGTGTCCAACGACTTCTAAGAGTGCCTCTTGGCTTGTGAGTAATGAACTGACCGAGCTAGAAAACAGCTCCACTTGAATATGCTGCTGCTCAATGAAGTCTTCTCTATTTGCTTGCCATTTTGTTACACCTAGCACAGTGAAAAGTATCAAGGTGAGCAGTACGACAAGAGCGTACAGCGACCAGATATTTTTCTTAAATCGAGCCATGGAATGCCTTTTTAGTTACGACTTTGAACAGAGTGCACGAGACAAACTATTGAGCGCCAATATGATGTATTAAGTTTGTAAGACACATCGATAATGACTAATGATTAAATAGTGTAACGACTATGTATCGGGATTCTTGAGTAAAAAATTAACATTCATATCAACAATAATGGTTAGTGTTTGATTAATCGAAGTTTATTGTTGGTTCATTACTGGGAGGTTAGCCGAGAGTCGTTACGATATAATAACAAAGAGCTTACTCATGTTAGGAGTAAGCTCATTATGCATGCGGAGTATATTCTAATAGTGGCAGTAAGCGAAGTTGAATTACTGGTTTGTTACGGCGATAGGCAGGCTTTCGTTAGCGCCCCATTCTGTCCATGAGCCATCGTAAACTCCCATTTCACCCGAGTATCCTGCCAATTTTGCGGCTAATAAAATGATGCAGGCAGTCACACCTGAACCACAGCTAAAGAACATCGGTTGAGTTGGCGTTAAGTCCAACGTAGAAAAGATTTCTACAAGCTCGCTCTGTGGTTTCAACTTACCGTTGTTCAGCACTTGCGCGAATGGTAGACAAACTGAGTTTGGAATATGTCCGCTGCGTAATCCAGCTCTTGGTTCAGGCACTTCTGAATCAAAACGAGCTTGAGATCGTGCATCCAGAATATTGGCACTCTTGTTTTCTGAATAGCTTAGGACTTGCTTGGCATCCACAAAGTAGTTGTCTTGAATGTTGCCTTCGAAATTGCCCGGCGTGACTTCAGCTCCGTACGATGTGTCTGTTGCGTAACCCGCATCAATCCATGCAGGTAGACCACCATCTAAGATGTAAACGTTTTTGTGCCCCATTGCCATAAACATCCACCACGCACGAGGCGAAGCAAAGGTTCCAGAGTTATCGTAAACGACAACCGTACTGTCTTGATTGATACCAATTTCGCGAGCACGAGTGTTGAAGTGTTTTTCAGAAGGGAACATATGAGGAAGCAAGGTATGCTTGTTGCAAAAATCTTTGTCGTAATCAAAACGAATAGCACCAGGAATCATTTGTCCTTTGATCTTTTCCGACTCACTTGGGATCTGAAATTCGATACTGGCGTCTAGGATTACAATGTTGTTTTCTTCTAGCAAACGTTGTTGAAGTTGTTCCGGTGAAATGAGTGGCTGATTCATTATTGTTATATCCATTCTTGTTGTAGTTATTACTGTTGTTGTATCGATGACTAAGGCGCAGTTCTACAGTGTATGAACTGATAACTGCTTTGCCCGGTTATTTGATTGTTTAATGTATCAAGCGCGACCACAGAATCAATAGGGCAGTCTGTGGTGGGTGCAATGGAAACGCGAAATACTTGATCATCTTCCGTCTGAACGGTGAGGTAACGTCGGTGCCCGTCCAGTGATTGAGTGAGGGTATTGGAAATAACTTTGGCTTGAATGCGTTGTCCTGTTTCTGAGGTCAAAGGGAAATAGGTAAGAGCCAACAGAACGCCCACACCACACATTAAGATAAATAGACCTATTTTTAACTGTTTCATGAGAGTAAGTCTTTGAAGGTTATCTTGAAAATATAAGTGAGATCGGCGTTAAAGTGAATCAAGTCAATCAGAAACAATGAACTCACTCTAGATTCGAACCCAAACAAAAAGTGAGCATTTCAGCTCACTTTAAAGTTATCAGGAATGAGTTATGAAAAACTCTTAACTAAGGTTTCTTACCAAACGATTTGAGAATCAGTGCTTGATACCACTTGTTGTAATGGTGGTTGACCATCGTAAAACCAAATTTCGACCAAGAGAGAGTCGTGGTTCACAGGCGCAGTAAAGTTAGAGGCAAATACACCATTGTCTAACGAGCCTGCAATCACTTTACTTGAGTAGTCCGGTTTCAAGGTAGAGTCATCTCGTGTGCTAAAACGGCTATAAACGGTGACAAAAGAGCGAGCGGTTGAAATGCTACTGATGTCGATGTCGAGATCAAATTGCTCAATTGAGCTGTAATCAAAGCCATCGGGTACAACCACATCACTCATCGTATAGGTTGGTGTTGCTGCCGCACTTGTCACTGTAGAAGGCGTTCCCGTCACTGACGTTGAAGGTGCAGCGGGAGTCGACGGTGTTGCTGGTGATGGCGTCGATGCACTGCCGCCACCTCCACCGCCGCCTCCACAACCAACCAATACCAGTGGAGTGACAGCTAAAATAACAGCTAACGATTTCTTCATATTCCAAGTGCTTTGTGCAGACATACGATTTTCCTCAGATAGATTGCGACTTGAGTCAACGCAATGAGCTTTTCGATATTGTTTATTGTGAATAGTCATAGCGTTTCTCCTTATGGCACGTAGCATTGGTTGTCTGCTGGTGATGCGAACCAAGTTTGGTTATTTTCACCGCTTGATTCTGCCCACTGCTTAAACTCTGGGTAAGCAGTTACGATATCCACGTATTCTTGCGGCCATTCCCACTCTTCTGTTGATGTGATAATGAGAGCCCAAGGGTGGTTTTCTGCTGTCTTGAAATATTTCCCTGTTGCTGGGTCGCTATCGTCAACACCGATCCCAGAATCAAATAGGTTAACAGTGTCAAAGGCCTCGGTTGGTGCTTGGTCTGGTAGATGAACTTCCCAACTGCGTCCTGGGTGCAGAGGTAGATTTTCACCGTGATAGTAGCCAGGTGTTGCAAAGATAAACGGGTCGTAAGGCATATCTGTCCATGTATCAGTACTGATACATGGACAGATAAGCTGATTCCTATTTGGAAAGAAAATTGCTCGTCGTCTTTACATGAGTTACTGGTTCGATAGAAGGTACATGATGTCTCTGTTTTAGACGTTAAATCTTCGGCGGCAATAAATATCGCCTCACTACGTCCGTCCTCCATGTCTAGGTCAGTGAACCTGATGCTTAACGCTTGGCGCTCCATCACTTGGCACTTAACACTTAGCACTTAACATCAGTGCCAAGTGGTGTTTTCATGAAAGTCATTTTAAAGGGCGCCAGTAACGGCGCCCTTTGTGTTAGTTGGCAACGCTGTAAGTGTCGTAGTCGCGTAGTAAGAAGAGTGCAGTACGCTGTGAGAGGCGGGTTCGGGCCTTTTTAACCGTTGGGCAAAATAAATACAGAACAAGCATAAAAAACACAGGCGTGACGTTCGCTTTTAAAGGAAGGCATTGAAGTCATAGAAAGATAATTAAATGTTTAATTGAATGATTCAGTTGGAAATGGAATTAATACTCTAAATAATTCCGTTTTATACATGACTCTTTCCCATGAATAAATTGTGACTTTAATTCAAAATAAAAATAAAACCCAACTTGGAGTTGTTACTGTTATTTTAATTTAAACGTCATATTAAAAGTTGGTAGTTAGATGGGAGTTAATGATCCATGAACCTTTTTTAGCGAAATAGGCTTCATGGTTCGTATGAGAGTTATTTTTTCTATAGGTGCTTTTAGATGAGTGGTTTTCATTTAAGTTATTGTTATATATTGATTTGTGTGTGGTTTTCTTTGTCTGTTAGTTATGCCGCCAAGACCCTTTCTTATCCAGGTTAATTTAATTATTTTTATCTTTTCTAAATTAGCTCAACCTAATTTAGTTCATTCTAAGTGGGTGGTTTAAATGGGCCTTACATAATTGTATTTTCCGAAATTTTGGGCTTTATCTCATAATTAAATAAATTTTGATATTTATTCAATAAGTAAAAGTTTAATTCCTTGTTGGTTAATTTCTTGTGTAAATTAAGTGTGCTTGCAAGGGGGGGATGAATTTCCAATTGCAGGTTTATTGCAGAAATAAAATAATTAATATAAAGCTAAGGAATCAAGTATGTATCTAAGAAAGAGCAGTGCTAAACAGATTCACTCTTTTGGATATCGCGCGGTAGGGCTAACAATGCTTTGCTCTGGCTTATTGTTGAATCCAATTTCGCAAGCCATGGCTAGTGAGTTCAGTACTGATGCGGTAGCTCAGTCAGAAAGTGAATACTGGAGCACCTATAAGCTAGATATCACAAACACGGGCTCAGATAGCGCAGACATGCGTGAAGCCGTGATCGAATTTTTATTGCCGGTAGCGATTAACGAGATCAACTGGGCGTCGAACCATCTTTCTTACCCATCATGGGAAATCTCTCATACGACGCAAGCTGATGGGGTATTGAACGCCGTGACGTTGACGTTCCCGGAAGGCTCTTGGGTTGATAGTGAGCTGGCCTCAGGTGAATCTGCGGCATTGACTATCTCTTTCGGTGGTGAACTGACTGATCTGAATGTGTTTGAGAATTCTGTTGTGGTTAAAGTGGATGGCGAAGTGGTTCCTCCACCAGAGTTTTCACTGGATATTTTAGCGCCTGCTCAAAACTCAGTGGTTTACACAGGTACGAATGTTGACATCATTACGGGTGTCGAAGGTGAGGGTGCAAGCAAACTCGAGTTCTGGGCAAACAGTACCAAATTGGGTGAGCAAAACGTTGTAGAAGGTACAACAGAATACCAACAAGCTTGGCTTCCAAGCGAAGTTGGTGCAGCATCGATCACTGTGATGGCTTTCAATGACAGTGGCGATAAACTCACAGAAAAAGTAGTTCAAGTGACGGTAGAGTCTGAATCGACAGCGCCAAACCCACCTGTGATTGAGTTTATCTCGCCAGACGCAGGCTCTTCTCACCAAAAAGGTGACAGCATCACAATTTCAGCGCATGTAACAGATGCAGATGATGACTTAGCGACGGTTAAGTTCTTCGCTAACGATTCAGAAGTGTGTTCTCTTGATGCGAAAACGACCCAAGATTTCTCTTGTGACTGGACAACGCAAACGGCAGGCTCTACTACGCTTCGTGCGGAAGCAAAAGATGACGAGCAACATGTCGCTAGTAAGAACTTAACCATCACGGTGACAGATACAAGCACAAGCTGTGGTGACATACCTCAGTACCAAAATGGTGTGGCCTACAACGTCGGTGATGAAGTCACTAACATTGGCAATATTTACTCATGTACGGTAGCGGGTTGGTGTGGTAACCCTGTATGGACACCAGGAACCGGTCATCCAAGTTATCCTGATGCCTGGAAAGATGCATGGGATGAAGCGGGTGAGTGTGATCCGAACCCAGTGCCAGTGGTGGACGTTCAATCACCGCAAGATGGACAGAAAATCGCACCTAACCAAGCATTCGACGTAGTTGTCGATGCATCGGATGATACTGAAGTTGCTCGTGTTGATGTTCAATTGAATGGTCAAGTGGTTGCGTCATCAAACACGCCTTCACAAGGCGATACTTACACCATCACGGTGCCTGCCCAAGTTGAAGGCCAATACACATTGACGGTTGTTGCCTACGATGACCAAGGTGCGAGTGCGGAGGCGGCGCCAATTTCTTTAGCGATTACCGATAAAGACTTGGTTGTTTCTTTAGCATCTCCTGTGGATGGTTCAAGCTACTTCGAAGGTCGTGCGATTTCGATCAAAGCAGACGCGAAGAGTTACGAAGGCGATATTTCCTCGGTAAGCTTCATCGCGAATGGTAACGAGCTGTTTAAAGACACGGAAGCACCTTATGAATATGAGTGGCTAGGTGCTCAGCAGGGTACATATGCTGTCACGGCGAAAGCGGTAAATACGGCCAACCAAGAGCAAACCTCTGCAACGTCTAACATTACGGTCAAAGAAAGCACAGGCGGTGGCGGCTTAGTCGATAACCCTGATCGCTCCATCAGTTACCTAACGTCTTGGGGGTTGAATGACTACCAAGAGCTGTTCAACTCAGAAGGTGATGGCTATTTATTGTCATTTGGTAAGTGGGACGCAAGCGGTAACATCACGATCTCTGATGGCATGCTAACACCACCGAATTACAATCCGGACTGGATGCCAACACAGTATCTAGCATGGTCAACGCTCAAGCATGACAACGAAAATGCGACCATGATGGTTGCGTTTGGTGGTCAAACTTACGAGAGCATTTGGTCGGCGATCAGTACGCCTGAAAGCCGTGAATCGGTTGCGAACGGGTTAGTTGATTTGGTGCATACGCCATTCCCTGTGTACAAAAAGAACCTAAAACCTGAAGAGGTGGAAGGCGAGTGTCTTGCAACAAACTCAGACGGTAGCTGTGATTACAGCAAGTACCAATTAGCGGGTTACGTGCACATTGATGGTCTGGACTTTGACTTTGAGAAAGCGGCACGAATCTCAGACAAAGAGAACCAAGACTTAACGGCTTTGATCAAACTTATCCGTGAGAAAGTGGGTAATACGAAGGTTCTGTCTCTGACGACTTACCACGTAGGTGCGGATCCAGTTGAATGTATGGATGCGAGCGTGTTTGAAAACTGCTCTTACATTGCAGAGTCTGGTCGTTCATCTCACCACGGTGAAGTGATTGATCTGTTGAAAGCGACCAAGAACGACTTCGATTTCTTCAACGTGATGACATACGACGCGGGTCGAAACTTCTTATACGAAGTCGCGATGGCAAACTACGCTGAGTACATTGGAGACAAGTCGAAGATTGTTCTAGGTAATACGATCAACAGTCAGTGGGCACCCGGTGGTAACTTTGTTGAAACACGTCAGAACAACCTAGACCGTGCTAAATGGCAGAAAGATAACGGTTACGGTGGCTTCTTTATGTGGACGTTAGGTTCAAACAGCCAAAGTTTGAGCATGGCAGAGCAAGTGGATTACTTTAACGAGATGATTAGCGTAAGTAAGTAGTACTTACCTTATCACCTACTTGAACGACGGAAGGCGCTTATGCCTTCCGTTATTTGCTCCTCAATCATTCATAGCCCTAGGTTCATCTGGTGATAAAGGTGGTTCAGCCAAAAGCGGGTGAATAGCGCACCATAAACCTCACATCGCATGCCCCCAAGTGCGTTAGCACGATTTGCCTCCTCAATTTGGATACACGCTTTCCATTACTAGGATTCATAGCAGGAAAAAGTAAAGGGCGTGGATAAATTTAAAAATAAATTAATATAGTTGAAAACCATTGCCTTACATCGCATTTAATACGGAAGTTATATATTCAGGTTTGATCATTGATGGGATTTATACTTATATAATAATTCAGTTCTAACTCTAAGGGGTTATCGATGGATATGTTGGGTAAAGATTGCTTATTGCAATTAGTGCTTGAACACTTTCAAGAAGATATTGCAAAGTCCGTAAACTTTGTGACTGGTGAAGTTGGAGTCGCATATTCAGATTTGCCACATAACCTTAATTTTTGTGTGAATTTATCACTTGTGGAGAAAATTTACCCCACTAGCTAACTCGCTTCTGTTTTAAATCGAGTAAAACGCAACCTCAAGGTTTAAATATGGTAACTGACAACTTTTTCTATAACGCTGAATTATATAGAGACTACAGTGAGCTTGTTATCGAAAGGCAGTTAAGAGGGAGTGATTTACTTATTTGTTGCTTAGATACAGGTCAATACTATGATAGTTTTTCATTGGCGATGTTACATTCTTATTACGAACAAAAGACAGAGATGCTCTCATCTGGTTTTTGTCGGATTATGTCTTTGGTTGACAACAATAGTTTTAGAAAAATCAACTGTAAAGGGAACTTCAAAGAAAGGTTATTTAGTAACACCCGAGGTGAATTAGCTGAATATCTAGAGTCTAACAAAGTTAAAATGAAGAATAGCCATTTTTCCATCAATCGAAAAATAGAAAATAAAATCACATTTAATAACTACGACCACGTTAATTTTAATCAGTACAATAGTAGGTTAGATGCGATTGTTATCGCATCACTAACCAATGAGTATCACGATATTGTCCGTAAGTATGCTCATCACATCCTCATACCTGGAGGGCATGTTTTTATCTGTGATAACTCCTATGCTCTAGAACTTAAAGGAATGCGGTGTTTGAAAAAAGGGGTGTATGTTCGTGTTTAGACGGATTTTCCTGTTGAGGCTCTCTTTGCCATTAATGGAATAAATCAGTTATAGCAGTAGCTGCGTGAGCTACTGCTATTCGTTTTACGCGTAGGAAGCTTCCGCTTTCAAAGCAGATTCTTGCATCATGCAAGTTTGAATCGGTTAATTGTACACATGAGATTTTCTGAGATACCTCTGAGTTCCCGGCTCGAATTAGCCATTTCGGTAGATTCACTCGACACTAAAGTCGCCATATCACTCAAGCTGGCTACGTTACGGTTTATTTCGTTCACGGTGAGTGTTTGCTCTTCAGCAGCAGTTGCAATATGTTGCGCCATACCTTCGATCTTATTAACTTGCTTGTTACTCTCGTCAATCTTGCATCCTGCCTGCGCGGATAGCTTTGAGGCTTTATTCGCTTTATCAACCCCTTGATGCATTACTGTAACGACATTTTCAGCGCCAACTTGCAACTTTTCTATAATATTTTGAATCTCCAGTGTGGACTCCTGAGTGCGTTGAGACAAGGTTCTTACTTCATCTGCTACCACAGCAAAGCCCCGACCATGATCACCAGCCCTAGCGGCTTCAATGGCGGCGTTGAGTGCTAAGAGGTTTGTCTGTTCTGCGACTCCTCGAATAACTTCTAGAACCGTATCCACATTTTTTGCATCAAGCGCCAGCTTCTGGACTGCTTGTCCTGCAGAGGTAATGACTTCCGCCATTTCGTTGGCTTCTATCACGTTATTTTGAATAATTGAGGAACTCTTCTGTGTCTCCTGCGCTGCAAACCGACTTGCTTCATTTGCATCAACAGTGCGCCCAGCAACTTCCTCAACGGTAGCCAGCATTTCTGTCATGGCTGTTGCAAGCATATCCACGTCGTTTCTTTGCTGGTTAAGGCTATTATCTATTTGGTGAACCGAATCAGTGAGTTGCGTTGCCGACGCTGATACTTGAGTCCCAATTCCCTGAATCCCGAGCATCATTGATTGAATAGACTCTACAAACTGATTGAAATAACGAGCCAAGAAAATCAGTTCTTTGCTCCCTTCTTCGGGAATACGTTGCGTTAGATCGCCTTCGCCTTTTGATAATGCTTTCATCGCAGCCAAAGTACGATTTATTGGGAGAGTGATGGTTTTGATGAAGTAAGCAACGATCAGTGAGAGAACCGCTAAAATGCCTATCGCATAACCTATCGATGTCATCTCAGCTCGGTGAGTCGTCACTTGTAAGGCCACCATATTTACACCAGAACCAACCATCCATCCCCAGGGCTCTAACATTATTGCATAACTGGTTTTTGGCTCTAGCGTCTGTTTGTTCGGATTTTTCCAGTGATAATCAATGAATCCACCACCACTTTTCGAAATGCTGTACATCTCTCTGACAAAATATTTACCCTTACTATCTTGAAGGTCCATTATATTTTTTCCTAAAAGAGAGGGGACGCCTGTAGCTATTTGTTTTCCTTCTCGATCACCTATAAAGATATAATTTCCATCATCAAATCGCATATTTGAGATGGTTTCCAATGCGCGACCTCGTGCTTCCTCTTCGCTTAAATTTCCTATTTCACTCTGACTTTGATAATACCGAATAACGCTAACGGCGCTTTGAACTAGCGTTTTCACCCCTTTTTGATAACTATCACGCACATGTTTGCGTGAGCCGTCTATGTTTAAAATGGTATTTGCGAGTAAAGCGATTGCAAATAAAGCAAGAATCGCCCAAACTCTAATAGCAATCGATACGTTTTTCACTTCTTTAATTACCATGGATTTATCCCCTAACCAAAAATTTCTCAACTTACAACAAAGCTGTTACATCAAAGCAGAACCAGTGGATATTAATTTTTATATTATAAAATTAGCATATAAAAACCATTTATCTTGGTGCATGATGTAAATTAAAAAATATTTTCAGTTAGTGATAAAATGGATAATAAAACTTACTGATTATTAAGTTGATAAAATTAATTTCAAAAGAAATATTCTTTAAAGTGAAATATATGATTAGCATTTTCAACATAGTCGAATATAATTTGGTGGTTTGATATTAAACCCACACTTTTCAGTAATTTAAACTTGGCTTACTTAATAAAACTCGCTTTTCAAGCCTCATACGCCTACCCCGCTAATTCTCCTAACAAAATCTCCCTTAGCACCCAATCCAACAAACACCTTTCTCATACATGTCATTGTCGCCTTCAAGATCGCCCTGATCTGTCGCAGCTTTAGAGCGGGCCAATTAATGCATTTTTCAATATGTGTGATGTTGCATTTGCGCATGTAACTCACAGACAAATTTCAAAGAAAAGGTACTCTAGTGAGTCTATGTGTTTGGCGAGTATTTTTGTATGCGTAAACTAATAATCGACACTTATTGCTTTGAAACTGGCGAACTAGAAGACTGCTTGGTGGTTCCTTTGGGTTTGGCAAAGCTGGCTGTGACACTCTTACCCAAGAACATATCGTCTAGATTTGACGAAAACGGGGAGCAATTAGAAGCATTAATTAACGCATTAAAAGGGCGTTGTTGACTAAATCCGTTGGAACCTTTTCTCAGTCCTGCGATCTGATCCCATGTAGTAGAAGCATGGTGTTGTTATGGGTAAGTCGAAGAAGAAGAAGATAGCGAACTGGAGTGAGTATAATGAAGCCTTGTGCAAGCGAGGCTCAGTAACGTTTTGGATTGACGACTCAGCCGTTGAAGCATGGCAATGTAAAAGTCACCATGGTAAACGAGGTAGAGGCTTTCAAT